>CALMIW010000144.1 GCA_937864275.1 uncultured Dehalococcoidia bacterium | reverse complement strand
GGCCGGGACGTTCCTGGGCCGGGAAGCATTCATCCGCTACAACCTGGCGCTCGTCGCGCCGCCGCTGCTGTCGCTCATCCTGATCGCCTTCGCGTTCTTCGTGCTGGGCAAGAAATCGCCCGCGGTCGCCCTGGAGATGTACGCCCTCGGACAGTGGCTCGCCATCGGACTGCTCGTGCTGACGGCGGGCCGAACATACCTGCGCGGGCTTTCGCTCGAAGGGCCCGTGGTCAAGCAGATCCTGCGATTTGCCGTGGTCGCCGGGGTGGCGAGCGGGATCTCGTATCTGAACTACCGGGCGGATGTCGTGCTCGTGGACCACTGGGAAGGCCGCGAGAGCGTTGGGACGTATTCGCTGGCTGTGTACATCGCCGAGTCGGTCTGGCAGGTGAGCGGCTCGCTGGCGCTCGCGACCTACGCGCGCCTCGGTGGCAGCACCCGCGAAGAGGCCGTAGCCCTGACGACGCGGGTGATGCGGCACACCGTCATCCTGCTCGTTGGCATCTGCGCCGTCCTCTTCGCCGGGGCGGACATCATCCAGGGCATCCTGTTCGCGGACTACGACGGGATGGCGGCGGCGCTGCGGCTCGTGCTGCCGGGGGTCTTGATGTACAGCCTGGCCCAATCGTATTCGGGCTACTACACCTGGCAGCGAGGGATGCCCTGGGTGTCGGCGGCGGTTGCGGGCGCGGGACTCTGCCTGGACCTCGCGCTGGCCGTCGTGCTCATCCCCCGGATGGGTATCAACGGCGCGGCGATCGCCAGCACGCTTGCCAAGAGCACCGCGATCCTGGTGGCGCTCATCCTGTTCGTGCGCTCCGAACGTATCTCGCTGCTGCAGGTATTCCGGTTCGGGCGGGCCGATGTGGACGACTACCGGTCGCTGATCGGACGCGTGCGCGGCAGGGTGGGAATCTAGCCGGCGCGCGTTGGCAGAGAGCGTGGAATCGGGATAGGGAGCCCGGTTTCGGGGTCGGTGAGCACCATCATCGCGATGCCGAACACTTTCCCCAATCCAACGGGCTCAAACACCTCGGCGGGCGGACCGTCGAAGGCGATGCGACCATCGCGCATCGCGATGACGCGGCCGGTGTAGCGCGCTGCGAGGGCGAGGTCGTGGAGGACAGCCACGACCGTCATGCCGTCGCGGTTGAGGCGCTGAAGCAACTCCATGATCTCCACCTGGTGGGCGATATCCAGGAAGCTTGTCGGTTCGTCCAGGAGGAGGACCCGCGGCTGCTGAGCGAGGGCTAGCGCTATCCAGGCTCGCTGCCGCTCGCCGCCGGAGAGGCTTCCCATCGAGCGCGCGGCGAGCCGTTCGACGTCCGCGGCCTGCATCGCCCAGTCGACCGCCTCTACATCCGCAGTGGTGATGCGCTGGAAAATGCCCTGGTGGGGGAACCGCCCGCGGTAGACGAGTTCGCGGACAGTCAGGTCCGCACCGCCGTCAGGCGACTGGGGAAGGACCGCGAGGTGCCGGGCGACCTGGCGCGCGCCAAGCGCGCGGATGTCGGTTTCGCCGAGCAGTACCCGCCCGCCGGAAGGCCGCTGCAACCGTGACAGCCCCCGGAGCAGCGTGCTCTTCCCGCTGCCGTTCGGCCCGACGATCGCCACCATCTCACCCGCTTCGACGTCGAACGAGACGTGGTCGACGGCGGTGCGGGTCCCGTAAGTGAGCGAGAGGTCCTGGATGGAGAGTCTCATTCGCGGAACCGAACCAGGTAGAGCAGGAAGGGCGCCCCGACACCGGCCGTGATGATGCCCATCGGCACCTCGCTCGGGCTGATGACGAGCCGCGCGATGAGGTCGGCGAGGCTCACAAGCAACGCGCCGTAGAGCGCGGAGACCGGGATGAGCGCGCGGTTGTCGCCACCGACGGTATAGCGGGCGAGGTGGGGGCAGACGAGGCCCACGAAGCTGACCAGCCCGGCCGTGGCTACCGCCATCGCCGTGAGGACACCGACGACGGCGAGGATGGCCAGCCGGGTTCGGTCGGTGACGACGCCCAATCCCGCGGCGATGTCATCACCCAGGGCGAGGATGTTCAGGCGGCCCGAGAGCAGCATGGCTCCCGCGAAGCCGGGGACGATGTAGGGAAGCATCGCCCGGAAGTCGCGCCATTCGGAGCCGTAGAGTCCCCCGGCGAGGAACCCCAGGCTCGTCTGGAGGAAGGTGCGCGAGCTGGCCAGGAGGCCAACGATCGCCGCGCCAAAAAAGGCGGAGAGGGCGACGCCAGCGAGGGCCAACCGTACGGGGGAGACAGCTCCGCGGTAGGCGATGACAAAGAGGACCCCTGCGCCGACAAGGCCGCCACCGGCGCAGGCGGCAGCGATGCCCCACTGGGGCACCCGCGGGTCGATCACGATGACCGTGGCGCTCGCCAGGCCGGCGGCCGCGGTCACCCCGAGGATCGTCGGGTCGGCGAGCGGATTTCGGGTGACACCCTGGAGGAGGGCACCGGAGACAGCGAGCGCGGCGCCGACGATCATCGCATCGAGCAGTCGCGGGAAGCGGATCTGCCAGACGATGTTCCGCGCGAGGGGGTCTGAGTCTGAGGTGAGCCCGCTCCAGACTTCGCCCCAGCTGAGGTGCACGGCGCCGAGCTTCATGGAGAGAATGGAAACGGCGAAGAGTCCCGCGATGCAGAGGAGCAGGACGACCGTCGGGGCAGCGAAGCGCAATGAGGCGCGCCTTTTCAGCGCGCCCCCTTGCTGTGCCGACTCAGCTGCCATGCCGGCCATCGTATCGGTCTAGACCCCTACGGGGCGCTGACGGCGGCGGCCACCGTCTTGAACGCCTCGACGATGCGGGGACCCGGCGCCTGGACGAAGTAATCGACCTTCGCATCGACGACGTCGTTGCCCGTGACGGCCTTCAGACTCTTGAACGGCGGGATCGTCGGGGTGAGCGAGGCGAGGCGCGGCGCTGGTTCGGGCGCGGGCGTGATGGCGAAGATGAAGTCCGGGTTGAACTGCACAAGCTTCTCGGCGGAAAGCGTGGTGTAGCCCGGGAAGGGCCCGGAATCTGCCTGGGCGGCCGCCGGGTTCTCGATGCCGAGCTGGGCGAGGATGTCACCCGCATAGCTGCTCGGCTTCGCGGCGTAGAGCGTGTTGTCACGGTCGGCGATGAGGGCGAGCGCAGTCACTTTCTTGCCGGCCAGGGCCTTCTTGGCGTCTTCCTTCGCCTTTTCGATACCCGCGATGACCGTGTCGGCGGCGGCCTTGTTATCGAGCACCTGGCCCATGAGCTTCAGGCCGTCGAGCACCTGCTGGTAGCTCTCGGCCCCCGCGAAGATGACTGGGACGGGGAGCTCCTCGAGCGGCTTGCGAAGCGCCGGCTGAGCGTGGATCGAAGAGTCCGCGACCACGAGGTCCGGCTTGAGAGCGAGGATCTGTTCGAGGTTCGGCTGGTAGGCGGTGCCGATTTCCTTGGCCGACTTCGCCTCTTCCGGGAAGGTCGCGGTGGTGGTGCGGCCGACAACCTTGCCGCCCGCTGCGTAGACGAGTTCGACCGCCGTCGGGCTGACCGCAACGATGGTGGTGGGCTTAGACTTGATCTCGACTTCGCGGCCGAGCATGTCCTTCACCTTCATGGGATAGACGGCGGCGGGAGCGGTAGCGCTGGCAGAGGCCCCGGCGGTGGCGGTGGCGCTGGTGGTGGGCCCGGTGGTGGCGTCGGTATCGTCGTCGTCATCATCGCCGGCGCAGGCGGCCGCGGAAACGACGACGGCAAACGCCGCGAAAGACAGCACCGAGAGGCGCCACAACCGATTCTTGAAACTTATCATTCTTGCTACAACTATCCTTTTTGGATTTCAAGACGCTAGATTTCTGAAGTATAGCATCGCTTCGCGTTGCGTCACTCCGGTTTTTCCATAGAGCCATTTCGGCGTCCTAACGTGCGCCATGCGAAGATGGAAGCCACCTCACCGCCCGAGGAGCGCGCCGTGACTCATCCCGAACTTCCGCAACTGCCAGGGTCGCCCCTCGAGCTTGAAGGCGTGGAAAAAGCGCTACTGGCGCTCAGCTACGGCGTGCATGTCATCGGTTCGCGCAGCAGCGACGGGACGATGAACGCGATGCTGGCGGACTGGGTGATGCAGGTGTCGTTCAAACCGCGCCTGCTGGCAGTGTCGATCGAGAACGATGCGCGCACGCTGCGCTTCATCCGTGAAACACGCGCCTTCACCGTCAACCTGCTCCACGAAAAAGACGGCATCGACATCGCGCGGTCGGTGGTGATGCCGTCCGAGGCGAAGAAAGTGCGCGGACGCTCCGAGGAGGCCGCGGCACAGGTGATCGACAAGCTCGCGGGCATCCCCTACGGGTTGCACGACAACGGTTGTCCGGTCCTGGACCATGCGCTCGGCTGGATAGCCTGCACCGCCGAGGCATTCCACGAGGCTGGCGACCACACCATCGTCGTCGGCCGTTGCATCGACGGCGAACGTATCCGCCCCGGCGAGATGCTGATCGAGCGGGACCTCGGCTGGGAATACGGCGGCTAGCCCGACAGGTCCGAAGGGACGTACACCGAGGCGATGAACCCGAGCGGGCGGTAGCCACAGGCGAGGGCGTTGTTCATGGAACGGACGTTCGTGAAGCCGTAGGTGTAGAGGGGAATTCGACCTTCCGAGCGGATCCAGCAGGTTGCGTGAATGGTGAGGGCGGCCGCGAATCCGGAGCCCCGATGCGCGCGGAGGACATCGACGCCGATTTCGTCGACGTCTGGATACTGGTCCCAGATTCCGGCCACGGCCAGCGGCGTTCCGGCGGGGCCCACGATGGCGAAGGCGGTGCGGGAGGCGGCGATGCGGCGGTGCTCTTCGGGTTCTCCAAGGGCATTTTCGAACTTCAGGCCCGCCCTGAGCGCCGCCTGTTCTGGCCCTGAGAGCTCGCGGATGGCGTAGCCGGTTGGGAGTTCGCGACCCGGGAGGTCTTCGGCCAGGACCGTGTAGGCGGAAGCGCTGTGGGACTTCGCGCCCTCATGACCAAGTTCGCGGGCGTGGGCGGCCATCTCCTCCAGGAACGATGGAAGGAAGACCCGATGGTTCGCCTCCAGCCTCTGCTGCTGCGCCCAATCTCCGAGCCGGGCATCGCGGACCGAGAGGACGGAGCCCGTGCCGAAGGTGGTGACAAGGGCCAGGTTCGGTTCGCGCGAGCCGACCGGGCGCTCCACAACCGTCAGGGCGTCGGAATCGTAGTCGGCAGGAAGGCACCCCATCTGGGCGGCAATGATGCGCTTGACCGCCGCGCTGGACTCGCGAAAGAGCGCCGTGCTCATGCTTCGGCTACATGCCCGGCTTTGTGACGCGGACCGCGGATGCCACGGGCAGGAACCCGCAGGTGAGTGCATTGCGGTGGGAGCGGACGTTCGTCGGGCCGCAGTAGTAGCTGGGCACGGCGCCCTCATCGGCGATGAGCCGGGCGAGGTTCGTGACGACGACCGGCGCCAGCCCGAGCCCGCGGTACGCCCGGGCAACGTCGACGCCGATTTCGAGAATCCCGGCGTAGTCCTGGTAGGCCCCGGCGACGGCGGCCGGCGTTTCGTCGGCGAACAGCGCGAAGCCGAACCTCCAGAGGGCGGTCACATGTTCGTCGCCGGCTTCTCCCAGCGCGTTGTCGAACTCGTTGGAGCGGAAATGCCGGTCGTGGAAATCCATGGCGACACGGCGGCCTTCGAACGGTGGCGGGACGCTGATGGCGGCCGGCTCCGCCGCCGGGAGGAAGCAAAGGTTCGGGCTGCGGTACTCCAGGGACTCGCCACTGCCTCGGGCCTCTTCGACCATCGGGCCAAGGAGCACCGGCGGGAACATGGCGCGGTAGTGCATCGTTGGGGCGTTCCCTCGAACCCAGTCGAGGTACTTCGGCGCCACGGAAACGACGGTCCCGGTGCCGAAGGTGACGCCCATCAGGGTAAACCGTTCCGCGGCGGCGGCGGGCCGCTCGACGATCACCAGGGAGTGGCCGTCGAAGTCTTCGGGGGCGCACCCCAGTTCGGCCGCGCGACCAATCCGATAGCGGTCCAGGGCGTCGAGGAAGTAGTCGGTGGCCACTAGTCGGCGAAGAGCCGTTCTAGGCTCAGCTCGAAGCCGTCCGCCGCGAAGGCTGCGTCGGCGCTCGTGAGCGCGTCGCGGACCGTGTAGGTATGCGCGTCGCCACCCGGCCGGTGGACGGTCACGGTGCGGTTGCGCGGCCGGACGATCCAGACGCGCTCGGCCCCGGCATCGAAGTACTCCTCAACCTTCGTCGCGACATCGCTCTCCCGATCGTCGGGTGACATGATCTCTACGGCCAGCGTCGGCGGTTGATCGACGAAGCGATCCGAAACCCCGCGCGTGTTTGCTCCCGCGATGAAGGAGATGTCGGGGGCGCGAACGGTGTCCGGCGAACTGAACAGTCGATGGCCCAACTCGACATACACGCGACCCAGCTCCTTGAGCTTCACGAAAGCGAGCAGCAACGCGCCCAATTCGAGCGCCAGCGCAGCATGTCGTTCGCCAACAGGCATCTCCGTCACCACCCTCCCGGCGACCAACTCCATCCGGCCCCCATGGGGCGGTTCGGGGAGCTGCCAGAATTCCTCGGCGGTGAGGAGGACTTCACTCGAGGCCGGGCTCGTGGTCATGCGCACATCATACCAGCGAGACGCCCTGCCCCGGCGGCTCAGTCGCGGGGCAGGCCGAGGCCGCGCGTGGCGATGATGTTCCGCTGGATCTCACTCGAACCGGAGTAGATCTGCGGCGAAACGTTCACCAGGTGGCCCTTCTCCATGTTGCCATCGAACACCGCGTGCTTCGATTCCGGCTCGAGGTAACCCGCAGGCCCAAGCTGGTTCACGCCAAAGTTCGTGATCTTCGCGCCCAACTCGGTCGCGAAGACTTTGATGACCGAGGCCTCGTAGTTCGCCATTCGGCCCGCCTCCTGCATCCACGCCGTGCGGTAGCTCAGGAGCCTGCCCGTCTCGTTCGAGAGCCAGAGCTCGGCGAGGCGGTGGCGGAGGATATCGCGGTAGACGCCGCCGGGCTTCCTCTCCTTCATGTCGCGAACGAGCATCTCCAGCTGGCGCTGGTTGGCGGCGATGGATGCAACGTTGGAGCGCTCGAAGTCGAGCAGCGTCATGGCGACGTACCAGCCGTTGTTCTCTTCGCCGACCCGGTTCTTCACAGGGACGCGGACATCCTCGAAGAACACTTCGTTGTACTCGTGGTAGCCGGCC
>CALMIW010000143.1 GCA_937864275.1 uncultured Dehalococcoidia bacterium | reverse complement strand
GCCCTGGAGCTGGCCGTCGGCCCCTCTGGCACGATGCCGGTGAACATCTTCGCGACGGCCCAGGGGCGGATGCCCTCGGCCACCGATCTCCCGATCTTGGTGACCGGGACGTTCACGATCTCACCGCACGGGACCGACGCGGCCGGGTGTACGTGGACGCGCACGATAACGAAGCCCGACTTCGAGCTGATTATCTATCACTCGACTGGCCTCTCCGTCCGAGCCGACCTGGAGGTGCCGGAGTGGTACTACACGCTCCAGTGCCCCAAAGGCCCGCCCGTCCGAGTTCCGGCGTTCGGAGAGGAGACCCTCTTCAACTTCCTGCTCGAGCTCATGGCGCCCTACCGGGTTGGCGACGGCGTATTGCTGCCCACGCCGGTCTACCAGGGCTATGCCAATCCGCCGGGATGCCTGAAGCGATCGGCGACCTTCACCGGGACGACCTTCAAGGGCACGACGACCGTTGATGTCTACGTCTACGACAAGGACTGGCCAGGAGGCTGTCTGCTGCCGCTGCTGAATTGACTTCAGCGGGCGCGCCACTCGGCCGCCGAGGGCACGCCGTTCGTCCCCTTCGCCAGCGTGACGCTGCGAAGGAGCGCGATTTCGACCGCCCGCGCTGCAAGCGCCCCAACGGTAAGGGCGTCGTAGGGCTTCACGGCGAGGGCACCCATCGAGACGGCGAAGGCGATGTCGCCGTCGCCGGTGGTGTGGGCGGGGACAACGACGCGGGCGAAACCGTCGTGTGCGTGGGTGCAAGCGCGCTGGAGCTGATGCTGTTCGAGGACAGCGTTCGTGGCGACACAGATGAGCGTGGTGTTTTCGCCGGGAGTCAGTTCGAAGGCTTCGGTACGGCGGGCGAGGGCTTCCGGCAGGGGGACGAACTTCCCTTTCGCGCCGCGCGGCCCCCCCACGGGCTTGCCCGTCTCCGGGGCGGGGAGCGAGCCGACGGCGTTGGTGGCGACCAGGGCGCCGACGACAATCCCGTTCGGGCCGACAAGGCTGGCGGTGCCCAGTCCGCCTTTGAGGGCGGTATCGGCGCCGAGGAGCTTCGCCACGGTCGCGCCGGTGCCGGCGCCGACGCTGCCTTCGGCGACCGCGCCACCCTTCGCGCGGGCCGCGGCACGGTAGCCGTCGTCGCTGGTGGGCGCGGCCATGGCGTTGCCCAGGCCGAGGTCATAGAGGACGGCGGCAGAAACGATCGGCACAGGCCGGTGGGCGGTCGGGAAGCCCGTCTGGCGTTCGCCGAGCCAACGCATTGCGCCGTCGGCGGCGGCGAGGCCGAACGCGCTACCACCGGTGAGGACGATGGCATGGCACTTGCGGACCAGGTTCGCCAGGCCAAGGACGTCGGTCTCGCGGGTGCCGGGGGCGCCGCCCCGCGTATCGACCGCGGCGGCGGTGCTGGTTTCGCAGAGGATGACGGTGCAGCCGGTGGCGTTACGCCTGTCGGTGAAGTGGCCGACGCGGATGCCGGGGACATCGGTGATGGCGTTGCGGGGGCCAGGTGTCCAGCCTGCCATCAGCCTGGACGGCCGGCGCCACGGCGGGCGTTGACGTAGGACATGAGGAAATCGCGGGCGATGGTGGAGATGTCCGCGGTTATGTCGGCGAGGGTGGTTGCGTCGCCCTCGGAGGCACTGAAGCTCGAGGCGATGGGCTCGCCCGAGGCATCGACGCCGGCGAGCCAGCACTCTTCGGCGACCTGGCGGCGGGCGAGGTCGGGGATGAGGAGCATGGGATTGCCGGTTTCGGCGGCAGCGACGAGCCCGCTGAGCTCGCCCAGTTCGGGCTGGGCGCGAAGCAGCTGGGCGGCGCGGAGGGCATCCTCGCCGATGGCGAGTTCGCGGAGCATCTGCTCGGGAGAAATCGTGGCGGCCCGCTGGACGAATGCGGCCCACTGGGCGAGGCCGGGA
>CALMIW010000142.1 GCA_937864275.1 uncultured Dehalococcoidia bacterium | reverse complement strand
TGCATGACGGCCCCGCGCCCCAGACGCCCATCTCCACGCCCTTGATGCCTGCCAGTGGTCCCGACATACGCCCTCCGCGCTCGCTGTGGTGGGGCGCATTCTACGGCGTTGGGGCCCGCCCGTCGGACGGGCCGGCTACCCGCGCAGACCGGACGCGATCCACTCGATGTGCTCGTTGTAGTGGTCCCAGGTGTTCCCGTGGACCCATCCGGCCACCGGGTTCGGGTTGTGCGCCGCGTCGCCCGGCTGGTAGTCCGAATACGGACGGCCGAGATCCTCCTGCGACATAGACTCGAGCTGGGCGATGACCTCCGCGTGGACGGCGGCGCTCTCCGCGAGGACGTCGCCGAGCGGGCGGCCTGCCGCGGCAACGGCGACCTGGGCGTTGATGGCGTCGGTGTCGTGGCCATCCCAGAGATCCCGCGGGACGTTCATCGCATCGCCGCGGTGCTGCTTCCGAAGCAGACCAAGCAGCGAGCGCTCCCAAGTGGCCACATGCGCCAGGTGTACCTTCGTGCTCCACCCGTCGCCCAGCGGCCGCTCGAGCTGTTCCGGGGTCAGCGGCGCCACCACCCCCTGTAGCGCGTCCCAGCGGTCCCCGATGCGCGCCATCAGCGCGTCCTTCGTTGTTGGCAGGTCGGGCATTCGCGGTCTCCTCCGTGTCGCCACGTCAACGCGATTGGGGCCGAAGCGTAACACCCGCACGAGCGCGCCCACGCGGGCTTTTGGGAAATGAAGCGGCGCCCGCGTTGCCGCGGGCGCCGTCGCTGAAGTGCCGGATGGGGCGGTCTACGCTCGCGGGAGCCCGAGGCCGCGCGTGGCGATGATGTTGCGCTGGATCTCGCTCGTGCCGCCTTCGACGGTGTTCGCGGTCGAACGCAGGTACTGGTACTTGTAGCGCCCGTAGCGGGAGGCGTCGACGCCTTCCGTCTTCGAGTCGAGCTGGCCGTAGAGGCCGAAGACCTTCATCGCCGTGCGCGCGATGCGCTGGTTCAGCTCGGTGCCGTACAGCTTCGCTACGCTCGCTTCGTGGCCTGGCGCGACGCCTTCCTTGGCCTGGATCGAAATGATCTTGAGGCTCATCTGCGTCGCCACACCGGCTTCGACCATGCGGTCGACCAGTTCGTACTTCACAGAAGGGTTGGACTTGAGCGTGCTTGCGTCGTGGGTCTTCGCCAGCTTGACGAGGTCCTCGACACCCTGCCGGGCGCCAACCGCGCCGCCGATGTTCGACCGCTCGAAGCTGAGCGTCGTCTGGGCCAGGTACCAGCCCCGGTTCTCCTCGCCGATGATGTTCTCCTTCGGGATGCGGACATCCTCGAAGAACACCTCGTTGAACTCGTGCGTCATCGCCGCGTTGATGAGCGGCCGGACCGTCACGCCCGGGGCCTTCATGTCTGCGATGAAGTAGGTGATGCCGCGGTGCTTCGGCGCTTCCGGGTCGGTGCGGGCGAGGAGGATCATCCACTTCGCCATGTGCCCGCCCGAGGTCCAGATCTTCTGGCCGTTTACCACGTAGTCGTCGCCATCGCGGATCGCGCGCGTCTGGAGGGAGGCAAGGTCGCTGCCCGCGCCGGGCTCGCTGTAGCCCTGGCACCAGACCGTCTCGCCATCGAGGATCTCGGGGAGGTACTTCTGCTTCTGCTCGTCCGTCCCATGGACGATCAGCGTCGGCCCCGCGAACCCGGTCGCGATACCGCCGGGCCGGGGAGCGCGCGCTTCGGCCATCTCCCAGTTGAAGATGAACTGCTCCATGACCGACATGCCGGCGCCGCCGTACTCCTTCGGCCAGGCCGGTGCCACCCAGCCCCGGTCGGCGAGCTTCTTCACCCACGCCTTCCAGGCTTCACCCTGGCCGCCGTAGCCGCCTTCGCCGCGGACCACGTTCCGGGGCGATTCCTTCTGGATGAATTCGTGCACTTCCTTGCGGAACGCGGCCTCTTCGGGGGTATCTCGATAATCCATATGAACCTCGATGTGTGTCTTGTGGTGGGAGTGTACCGCGCCCCGGTTCAATCCGCAGTTGGCGTGGCAGCGATTCGCAGCGTCCGCCGGCAGGGCAGGCCGTTGGCAAGCATGCAGCGGGTACCAGGGACAGATTCTGCCAGCGGCAGCCCGAGGCCTTCGTGCCAGCCCTCGATGCGGTCGAAGATCCCACACTCATAGTCAGCGGCCAGTCCGGCCCGGCTGATGTTCTCGGCTGCGAAGCAGCGCGTGACCTCAACGTCGTAGGTACGCGAATCGACCACGTCACTCCGCATCTCGACGACGTCCCCGACGAAGAGGTCGCGCCCGGCATCCGTGAACGCGACGAACTCGCCTGCCGTGCGGATCTCCGGCAGCGCGAGGCGACGCTGGAGCCGGCGCGCTTCCACCACGCCGGCCTCGCGGATTGCTCGCCGGTTGGCACGGTTCGCGGCCGCGATTCCAAACTCCGCTGCGACCGCGTTGAACCATCGCGCGTCGTGTGAGAGCCACGACGCGCGAATCAGGTCTTCGCGTTCCGGTGCGGCAAGTTCCGCTGGGACATTCACTCTGGTTGCTCCTTCTCCTGGTATTGCCGCGCCGGGCGCAAGGAATCGATGAAGCGGTCGCCCATCTCCTCCACCGTCGCGCGGGAGAGGTCCTGCTCGAACCCAAGCACGTGGGCAAGGTCCATGGAGAAGCCAATCCCCATGAACTCCCACGCGGCAGTCCGTGGGTCCATGTCCCGTCGAAACGCGCCAGACCTCTGGCCTTCTTCGATGACCGCCTGGACGAGGCCGACAGCCTTGCCGAGCGTCTCGGCGACAACGGCCCGGACCTCGGGATCCGACGCTTCGCCCACCGCCTGGAACCAGAGGCGCATCGTTGGCGAACGGGACCTCGCGTGGTCGTAGTACGCCATCCCGATGTCCTTGATCGCGCTGGCGGGGTCCGGCGCGGCCGAAAGGGCGCGCCGCCACAGGTCCACCAGCTTCGGCCCCGCATCGGCGAGCGTCGCGAGGGAGAGGTGCCGCTTCGTGGGGAAGTACCGATAGAGCGCCGGCGGCTTGATGCCGGCCGCTTTCGCGAGGTCTCCCGTATCGGCCTGGGCGAAGCTCGCGCCAGCGAAGACGCCACTGGCCGCCGAGAGGATATTCTTGCGGCGATCCTCGGCCTTCTGTTTTGGCGCTCGTCGCGAAGATAGTGAATTCATTTTCTATCTTCGCCGGGCCTCCAACCGCCTGTCAATCGCGACAACAGGTGTCGCGAACACCGGGCAGACTCAGCGGCCGGCCCTCGGGGCCGGTGGAGGAGGTGGACCGTGGCTTCCTGGGGTGAATTCGAACGGCAGGCGCCGGCCCTCGCCGCGCTCTGCTATCAGCGCTTCAAGGCGACCGACCTCATGATGCTGGGCACGCTTCGCAAAGACGGCTACCCGCGCATCTCGCCGACCGAATGGATCATCCACGACGGCGACCTCGTCCTCGGCGGCATCTGGCAGGCGAAGAAGGCGCTCGATCTCCTGCGGGACCCGCGCTGCACGCTCCACAGCACAACGGTGAACAAGGACGGCCAGCAAGGCGACGCCAAGCTCTGGGGCCGCGCGCTGCCGCTGGCGGAAAGCCGCGCCGAAGCGTACTGGCAGCAGGTGTTCGATGAGACCGGCTTCCGGCCAGAGGGTCCGGCTCACGTCTTCACCATCGACATCGAATCCGCTGCGTACCTGGCGTTCACCGGCGAAGGCACCATGAAGCGCCTCCAGTGGCCGGGGAGCGGCGAATGGGTCGTCACCCGGCCCTGAGCGGACGGTCCCGCTACTTCGGGTCGCGCCACATGAGCCAGATCGGCGGGCCCCCCTTGGGGACGCGGAAATGCTCGGTTACCTCGAAGCCGTTGCGTTCGTAGAGCGGGATGTTCTTCTCTTTCGAGCTCTCCAGGTAGGCAGGCACCCGTTCCCGGTCGCAGCGTTCGAGGATCGGCGCCATCAATTGCGATCCCACGCTGCGGCCCTGCAGCGTCGGCTCCACGCCGAGCGCCAGCAGGTAGTAGTGCGGCTCGTGCGGGTGCTTCTTCTCCACGGCGTTCAGGGCGGAGAGGACGCCCGGCATCCGGCGTACGGTGGTCGTTCGGATCATCGCGGGCAGCAACAGCATCTGCTGGAGCGCGCCCATCTTCCACTTCCCCGGCGGCGCCCAGTAAGCCCCGCCTTCGATGCCGTCGCCGGTGTAGACGTCGCCGTGGGGCGACGTGAGCCGGAAGGCGACGTCCATGAAGTCGTAGATGCGGCGGGCTCGCCGTTTGTCCTGGGCGGCGAACCAGTTGGCGAACGGGTCGTCGTCGAAGGCCCGGGCCATCGTCGCCGTCAGACGCTGGCGGTCGGCGGCGGTCGCCTTTCGCAAGTTCAACGCGAGCGGCTCGCGCGTTTTCTCTCGAGATTCAGCCTGCGTCATGGGTGTGGTCTCCTCAGCCGGTAGGGTACGCCCGCGGCGCAAGCGCGCCCGCCCGCATGTCGCGGGTTATGTGGTGGCCGCATAGGATAGCGGGCATGTCTCTGATCCCCACCTTCAACCCGCCAACCCGAATCCTGATGGGCCCCGGCCCCAGCGGAGCGCACCCTCGCGTCCTCAAGGCGATGACGGCACCGATCCTCGGACACCTCGACCCCGAGTTCCTAAAGATCATGGACGAGTGCAACGACATGCTGCGGGAAGTGATGGGGACGTCGAACCGCATCACCCTTGCCACCCCCGGGACCGGCACAAGCGGCATGGAGGCCGCGGTCATGAATCTCGTCCAGCCCGGCGAGAAGGTGGTCATCGGTATCTGCGGGTACTTCGGCGAGCGGATCGCAGTGATGGCCGAGCGGGCCGGGGGCATCGTGACGCGCGTGCAGGCGCCCTGGGGCTCCCCCACCGACCTCGCAGGCGTCGAAGCGGCAGTGAAAGCCGCCGGCAACGTGAAGCTCATCGGCATTGTCCACGCCGAGACCTCGACAGGCGCCCAGACGCCGGTCGAACCGTTCGCGAAGCTCGCGAAGGACTCCGGAGCCCTGCTCCTGGTCGACTGCGTGACCTCGCTCGGCGGCGTTCCCGTCACGGTCGACGCCTGGGGCGCCGACGCGGTCTATTCGGGCACGCAGAAGTGCCTCAGCGCGCCTCCAGGCATGGCCCCGCTGACCATGTCGCCGTCCGCCTGGGACGCGGTCAAGGCGCGCGAGGTGCCCTGCAACAGCTGGTACCTGGACCTGTCACTGCTCGAAGCCTACTGGGACGAGCGCCGCGCGTATCACCACACCGCTCCAATCTCGATGGTCTACGCGCTCCACGAAGCACTCGCGCTCGTCCTCGATGAGGGAATCGAAGCGCGCTGGGCCCGCCACGAGAAGAACGGCCGCGCCCTCCAGTCCGGCCTCGAGGCGATGGGACTGGTCCTCCATGCCGATGCCGGGTACCGCCTGCCGGTCCTCACAACCGTGCGCATCCCGGACGGGGTCAACGACGGCGAGGTGCGCGGTGCACTCCTGAACCGCCACGGGATCGAGGTCGGCGGCGGGCTTGGCGACCTCCGGGGCAAGGTCTGGCGCATCGGGCTCATGGGCGAATCAAGCAACGCCGGGAACGTCCTGCTCTCGCTCCGCAGCCTCGGCAACATCCTCCGCGAACAGGGCTTCAAAGCCGATGTGCGCGGCGCTGTGGATGCCGCCACCGCCGGCCTCGCCTAGTCCTGGCCGATCCCGGCCCTATCCGGCGAGCTTCACATCGAAGCGGTAGCCGGCGCCCCGCACCGTCCGCACCGAGCGCGCCGCTGACGTCCGGTGGAGCTTGCGCCGGATGTTGGACACATGGCGGCGCAGGATCTGCAGGTAGCGGGCGTCCGCTTCGGTGCCCCAGCCCCGCTCGATGATCTCGTTGGCCGAAACCGTGCGGTTCGGCTGGGCGAGCAGGATGGCAAGGATCCCCGCCCCCCGCTCCGTCAGCGTGACTTCCAGCTCCGCGAGCCTGAACTTTCCGCGAAGCGGGTCGAGCTCGAATGGTCCGGCCACGACCAGTTCGGCCTCTCCGGTCCCTTCCTGCGCCAGTTCGGAGATGCGCTTCTGCACCTGGGGCGATTCGAGCGTCCCGCGCGAAAGCCCGTCGATTTCGGGCCGGAACGTACCCGGGATCGCCAGCCCAGGGGAGTCTTCGGCAGCGACGTACAGCACCGGCACGAGGCGCCAGCGTCGGTTCGCGTGGAACGCCGAGACCACCGCCTGCTGCTCATCGACAGACATACCGCAAAGCACGAGCAGGTCGAAGTCCTCTTCGCCCGCCCGGGCGACGCGATCCGCGGGATCCGAGGAGATCTCCACGCTCAACCGGTCGCCGAAGAGCGAGCGGCCTTCGAGCGCACGCGGAATACCGGGGACGATGGCAAGCACGGTTGGCAATGGACTCCTCCGCCTAAAGCTTGCTGTTCGTGGAGCGCCGGGGAGACCACACCACCCAACAACCTCTTCCATAGCTACCGTATGGCTTGGGAGCACCCGGAAAGTATCGGGGCATTCCCCAGTCCCGGCCCAAAGGTTCGCGCACGGGAAAGCCCCGATTGGGGCAGCCGCCGAACTAGAACCCGCGCTCGACCAGCTTCCGCGCGATCTCCTGCGGGTCCGGGTTGTACGTGCCGTTGGCGATCTGGGCCTTGAGGGCGCGCACTCGCTCGGCGCGCACCTCCTCGGACTCCTGGACGATATGCAGCGCCGAGGCCAGTTCGCGCGCTTCGTCGCTCATCCCGGTCGAGTCCGCGCGTTCCGCGCGCTCCACCGTCGCCGCCCCCGCGCGGGACTTTGCGAGATCGTAAACCACCCCACGGGCAGCACTGGCGCCGGAAGTCTTCTTCACTCCTGCCATGACAGCCATCCTCCCAATCCATACTCATGGTATCTGCCGTAGCAATACCGGTTCAACGTGCTCACGATGTGAGCTTTCCGATGACAACGAGCCTGTTCTTCAGGTCTCGAGTGCAGGTGATCAGCGTCACCGTGGACGTCGCGTCGGAGCGAAGCAGCTTGACCGCGCTCGGCGGCACCACCAGCACCCGGTCCACCTGGTAGGTGTAGCGCTGCTCCCCGGAGAAGACCTCCACGAAGTCGCCTTCGGCCACGAGATCGGAAGAGCGTCGTGTAGGGAAAGAGTGTAGATCTCGGTGGTCGC
>CALMIW010000141.1 GCA_937864275.1 uncultured Dehalococcoidia bacterium | reverse complement strand
CCGAGAGAAGGCCGTCCCGGACCCGGGACGGGAGCGTGCGACACCGTTCCCCGGCACGCATCCGCCCGCTCCGCGCCCCTGAGCGAGCTCTCCGGTACGATTCCCGCAGCTTCGGCGGGGGACACAGACCATGCGGCTCTTCCTGGATACGGCATCGATCGACGAGGTGCGGGCGGCCGCCCGCTACGGCGTCATCAGTGGGGTGACAACGAACCCCAGCCTGCTGGCGAAGGAGGGCGGGGTCAGCTACCGGCAGCGCATCCAGGAGATTGCCTCCGTCGTCGATGGCCCGATTTCGGCCGAATGCGTCTCGCGGAAGGCCGACGACCTGGTGGTGGAAGCGCGGGAACTCGCGAGCTGGCACCCCAACGTGGTCGTGAAGATCCCGATCGACTCCGAAGGGCTCGAGGCGATCCATCGCTGCAGCGCCGAGGGGATCAGGATCAACGTGACGCTCATCTTCTCGGTGAACCAGGCCTTGCTTGCGGCGCTGGCCGGCGCGTCGTTCCTGAGCCCGTTCGTGGGCCGGCTCGACGACGTGAGCTACGACGGGATGGAGCTCATCAAGCAATGCGTGACGCTGGTGGAAACGCACAACCTGCCCGCGCGGGTCCTCGCCGCGAGCATGCGCCATCCGCTGCACGTGATGCAGGCGGCGGCCGCGGGTGCGCACGTGGCGACGATCCCGGCTGCCCTTATCGCGCAGATGCTGAAACACCCCCTGACGGACATTGGGATCGACCGGTTCCTGGCAGACGCGCGGACGGCCGGCCTCGTCTGACGCGGAGGAGTCTCGGAGCTTCGAGTCGGCCGTCCTGTCTCCTCACGCCGCAGCTGAGATCACGCGACGAGGCATTCCCGGAGACCATATTCACCTGGCACTGGCGGCTCCGCAGCAGGTCGTGCCAATCCGCACGGGGCGAGTTGTCATCCACCACCGGTACCAGATCGGCGAGCGGGAGTACCTGTTGCGAATCTTCGTCGACACGGACCGGGAGCCGCCTGTTGTTGTGACCGTGTACCGGACGAGTAAGATCGAGAAGTACTGGAGGACGCCATGAAGGTCACGTACGATCCGGATACCGACACGCTGACCGTCGTCTTCCGGAAAGCCATCATCGTCGAGAGCGATGAGGAGAAGCCGGGAATGATTCTTGACTACGACGAGAAGGGGGAGATCGTGTCCGTCGAGATACTTGACGCTTCCCACCGGGTGGAAGATCCCGGGCGCGTCGAGTTCACGCGGGTAGCCTGACCTGTCGTGCCCGGCGTTATCAGCCTCCTGCCCGAGCCGTTCGCGGGGCGCGTGGAAGCGCTGTGGGAGGCCATGCGCCGGGAGTTCGGCGTGCCCCGGGGCTATCCCGGCGCCGTCCCGCACCTGAGCTTCCATATCGGTAACCACGACGTCGATGCGGCCGCGGAGGCGGTCGTCGAACGAGTAGCCCGGGCAACGCGGCCGTTCACGGTCTACAGCGCCGGTCTGGGCGTTTTCAGCGGCGCCGTGCCAGTCATCCATCTCTGCGTTGCCCGCTCGCCCGCGGCGGCATCCCTGGCAGGCAGGCTCGCCGCCGAACTGGAACGGGCCGGGTGCCCATCGAGCGACCTGTACTTCGCACCCGACCGGTGGATGCCGCACATCACGCTCGCACACCGCAACCTTCCGGGAGTGGAACTCGGCCCGTTGCTGGGGTGGCTGGCGTGGGAGGTGCCGGTGGCGTCGCTTTCCATCGCACGAGAGACCGAACAGTCCGCGGAGATCCTGGCGACCTTTCCTCTGGGAGTGCCGTAGCGCTCACACCCGCACGCCCGGCAGTTCCGATATACTTGCATCAACAACTATCGCAGAGGTGAGCGATGCACACGCTCCGCATCTCGCATCCGGCCCTCCAGGGCGCCCACCGGGAAGAGACGATCGACTTCTATACGAATGTCCTGGGAATGGATCTGGTGCTCCGGCAGCCGAACCTTGACTACGAGCCGGAGGAGCACCTGTTCTTCCACGTCGGGAGTGACAACTTCATCGCCTACTTCGTGCCGAAAGCCGGCGTAGACCCCGCGAGCTACCAGCCGGCCCAGTCCGGCTCCGGACACATGGACCACCTGGCCCTGGACATCGACCTCGCCGACCTGCCCGGGTGGGAAGAGCGGCTTCGCGAACACGGCGTTGAGTTCGAAGGGCCGGTGGATCGGGGGTACGAACGGTCCCTGTACTTCAAGGACCCCAACAACGTGACGGTGGAGCTGCTTGCGTGGCTGACACCGCCGCCAAAGGGCGTGGCGCAGGCCGAACTGATCAAGCGGGCACAGGCCATCCGCGAGGCTCGAGGCGCTGCTTTCATCGAAGACGAGGATGTCCAGGCGGCCATCGCCGAGATCCGCCGGTAGCTGCCCTCCGCCCGGGGTTGGGTTCCGGTTTGCCGACCGTTTGGCGCCCGTGGGAAACGGGCGGGACAGCGTTGGGAAGAGAACACGATCACGGCCTGTTCGCGTCGCGAGCCTTCTCCGGGGTTTGGCTCCAGTCCCCCAACACCTGCCACGCCCAACAGTGTTTCCAACGCCGAGAACACCGGCTGCAGGTTCGGAAGTACGTGCTTCCAACGGATCCCAACGCTCCACCACGATCATCTTGTTTCCCTTTGGAGCGTGCATCTGTTTCGATGGTTGGACATGTTGGACGCGATCGAGATTCAGGTAGCCGGCGGAAACGGCGGAAATGGCCTGGTGAGCTATCACCGGGAGAAGTTTGTCCCCGAGGGCGGGCCGGACGGTGGAGACGGTGGCCGGGGTGGGCGAGTGTTCCTTCGCGCGGTGGATGACATCTACACGCTGGAGCAGTACCGCGCGAAGCGGAAGTTCCGCGCCGGAAACGGCGGAAACGGCGGGAAGAACCTGCGGACCGGTGCACACGGCGAGGACATCTTCCTCGAGGTGCCTGCGGGGACAGTGGTCCATGACGTGGAGACGGGCGACCTGATAGCCGACCTGGCGAAGGTGGGCGACGAGGTGCTGGTGGCCCATGGCGGCCGCGGCGGCTGGGGAACCAAGCGCTTCGCAACCTCAACGAACAAGACGCCGGGATTCTCCCAGAAGGGCCAGGACGGTGAAGAGCTCGATATCCGGCTGGAACTGCGGCTGCTGGCGGACGTTGGGCTGATTGGTCTGCCCAACGCCGGGAAGTCGACGTTGCTCTCTGCCGTTTCGAACGCGAAGCCGAAGATCGCGAACTACCCGTTCACGACCCTGGAGCCGATGCTCGGCGTTGTGAACGTCGCCTGGGGGCGGTTCACGCTGGCCGACCTTCCCGGGCTGGTGGAAGGCGCGAGCGAAGGGTACGGGCTCGGCTTCGAGTTCCTGAAGCACATTCGCCGCTGCCGGGTGTTGCTCCACCTGGTCGACAGCAGTTCGCCCGACCCGGTGACCGACTTCGAGCTCATCGAGGGCGAGTTGAAGGCCTACGACCCGAAGCTGGAGCAGGTCGTGCGGGTGGTAGCGGTGAGCAAGGCCGACCTGGACGAGGAGCAGGCCCGGGCCTCCGCCGACCTGCTGGAGGCGCACCTGGGCCGGCCCGTGCGGGTGATTTCCGCGGAATTGGAGATCGGGACCGAGGCACTCGTCGCCGAACTGATGGCCCTGGTGACAGAAGAGAAGACGAAGAACATCGACCACTCCGAAGAGGAGATCCCGGTGCTCCGGCCGGCGAGCGAAGAACGCTTCTCGGTGCATAAGGACGAACAGGGGCGGTTCGTGATTGAGGGCTACCGGGCCGTCTCGTTCGTGAAGATGATGGACACGGAGATGCCGGGCGCGTACGACGAGATCCTGCGCCGGCTGGAGCGCTGGGGTATCGCCAAGGTGCTGAGGCGGGAAGGCATCCAGGCGGGCGACACGATGCTGTTCGACGACGAGGAGCTTGCCTGGGACGGGTGATCTGATGTCGGGTCTCGGATTTGGAATTGATGGGCGTCAGGCGGGCAGGGCCTCTGCCTTAGTCCGGCTGCGCCGACCGAACCGGGACTCCCGGAACGCTCATCCCGACCTCGCCGGCCGGTACGGGCCAGGGCCCGCTACCTGCGCGCTTACCGCCACACCGGAAGTCACCACCTGGGAGTCTCGTCCAGCGCTGATGGGCCGAGGTGCTGACGAATCGTGCCGGCAGGCGGG
>CALMIW010000140.1 GCA_937864275.1 uncultured Dehalococcoidia bacterium | reverse complement strand
CAAGGCCGATGCGGGGACGGAGGGCTGGGCGCGCCGCCGCCCCCGGGCCTCAGCGGCGGCGCAGGTACATATAGCCCCCCTCGATCATGCCCTCGCGTTCCCGCCGCAGCGGCTGAACTTCGAAGTGCAGCCAGTCGAAGCCGGCGGACGCGGCGGCGGTCCTCAGGTAGCTCTCCGAGTGGGCGTAGCGGCCGGTCCCACGCAGCAGGTAATCGGGTTCGCCGGGCCGCGCGTGCTCCGTGGTCGCGGCGAAGATTCCGCCGTCGGCCAGGCGGCCGTGCAGAGCGCCGAGCAGGGGCGCCAGGTCGCCAAGGTAGGTCAGCACGTCGGCGGCGATGGCCAGCTCGAACGTCGCCTGCGACCGCTGCAGGAAGCTCGTTGCCTCCGCCTCCACCAGCTCGGCGTAGAGGCCGCAGCGCTCAGCCTGCTTCAGCATGCGCGAAGAGAGGTCAAGGCCCACGCGCCGCACGGTGATCGCCTCGAGGGCTCGCGCCGCCAGTCCGGTGCCGCAGCCGATGTCCAGCACGGTGGCGAAGGAGCGCCCCGGGAACAGGGCCACGAGACGCTCGGCGATCAGGGTTGGGGACCGGTAGCCGAGCTTCTGCACCAGGTTCAGCTCGAAGGTCGCGGCGAAGTCGTCGAACTCCTGTCGGACGTAGGCGGCGGGCACTGCTGCACCAGAGCGGCCCTTGGCGGCGTCCAGCAGATGGCGCGCGCGCGCATTCTCCGGATCTCGCCGCAGCGCTTCCTCAAAGGCGGTGGCCGCGTCCGCCATTTGCTTCAGGCCCATATAAGCCTGGCCCAGACCGATCCACGGCGCGGCGGCGCTCGGCGCCAAGTCCGCGGCGCGGCGATAGCCATCGACCGCGGCGGCGAACTCGGCATTGAGATGAAGCGCGTCGGCAAAGGCCAAGGCGGCGAACGGGTGATCCGGCCGCTGCTGCAAGACCGCGGCGAAGAGGTCCCTCGCCTCGGCGAATCGCAGCTGGTCGCCGCGCAGCAGGCCGGCCTCGATCAACTCCTCGGGCGAGCGAAGGGCGAGGGTCGCCGCCTTCTGCTCAAGCTCCTGCAGACCAGCCTCGTCGCCGCGCCGTCGCAGCAGACGATGCAGCTTGAGGAGCGGCAGCATGGCGTCGGGTGTCTCGGCCATCAGCCGGCGCAGCAGCGGTTCGGCCTCCGCGTCATGGGAGTCGACGAGAATGCTTGCCAGACTCATGGCCGCGACGCGATGGCGAGGCTGCAGGCGCAAGGCCCGCCGGTAGCAGTCCGCAGCCTCGCGCGCCTGACCGGCTTCCCGGCGTGCGTAGCCGAGGTTGATCCAGCCATCAAGCAGCGCTGGCGCGCGGCGGACCGCATCCTCGAGCAACGGCAATCCCTCCGCCGGACGTCCGGACTGCACCAGGGCCAGCCCCAGCAGATTCAGCAGGGGTGGATGAAAAGGCTGCCGTACGCGAAGCTGGCGATAGTGGCTGATGGCACCGTCGCGGTCGCCGCGTTCGTGCAGGCGCGCGGCTTCCATCAGTTGTTGCTGAAAATCCGGCGGTGCCTGGCTCACTTCAGGCCTCGGCCGGATGCACAGTGTCGCGGCGACCGAAGATCCGCGACCCGACGCGGACATGCGTGGCCCCCATGGCGATGGCTGTTGGGAAATCGTCACTCATGCCCATCGACAGCAGCGGCAGGCCGTGCCGAGCGGCGAGTTTAGCCAACAGCGCGAAATGCGGGGCGGGCGGCTCCTCGACCGGTGGAATGCACATCAGACCGGTGATCGACAGGCCCAGGCGGTCGCGGGCCAGGGCGACTAGCCCTGGCAATTCGTGGGGCGCAACGCCGGCCTTCTGCGGCTCCTCGCCGGTGTTGACCTGGATTATCAGGTCTGGACGGCGGCCCAGCTTCGCCATGGCGCTGGCCAGGGCCTTGGCCAGCTTCGGACGGTCGAGGCTGTGGATGACATCGAAGAGGGCCACGGCGCCCTCCGCCTTGTTGGTCTGCAAGGGACCGATCAGATGCAGGCGCAGGTCGGGATGAGTAGCGCGCAAGGCGGGAAACTTGGCGGCGGCTTCCTGCACGCGGTTCTCTCCGAAGTGCCGCTGCCCGGCGACGAGCGCAGCCTCGATCATCGGAACAGGATGCGTCTTGCTGACGGCAACGAGGGTCACCGATTCAGGCGCTCGTCCGGCGCTGCGCGCGGCGGTGGCAATCTCCATCCGCACGGTGGCGAGTGCCGGGGCGACTGAGTCGGGGTCGTGTGTCACAGCCAGGGTGATGACTGTCCGACGCCTCCGCTGTCAAGCAAGATGACCCATCTCGCGCGCACGGCGAGCGGAAAAAGAAAACGGGGGGTGCCGAAGCCCCCCCCGTCGCTTTGAACCAGGCTTGCGCCGGTATCAGAAGCTGAAGGAAAGGCCGACCGCGCCGACGATGCCGGACTGGTCCTCGCCTTCCTCGGTCTCCCACTCGGCCCACATCACGCCACCGCGGGCGGAGATGCCGGGGCCGACCTGGTAGGACACGCCAACCTCGACCGCATCCAGCTCGTCCTCGTCCGGATCGGACAGGAGGCCTTCGGTCTCACCATGGAAGTAGGTCGCACCGACGGCCCAGGGGCCGGCGGCGTAACTCACACCGGCATCCCAAGAGTAACCCTTGGACTGAACGGCGTTGATCGCGAGGGGCGGAGGGCCCTTCGTGGCAGTGTTGGACTTGCCGTCCATCTCATTGGCGTAGGAGCCACCGATGGTGAAGCCGGCGTAGGACAGGTTCACACCGGCCGAGATGGCCTGGTAGTCCTCGGCCCCGGCAGCTTCACGGGCGTCGTCGACCGTCGCGCGGCGGTAGCCGCCCGAGATCGCCACGCCGAAGCCGTTGAAGTCCTCGACGAAGTTCACACCGACCGCGAGGCCGTTGCTGTACTCGGTCTCGGTATCGGCTTCGACCGGGAAGTTCTTGCCGTCGCCGTTGCCGACGACCGACGGGGCGTAGGTCACGCCCAGCTGGAAGCCGGAGAAGCGCGGGGTGTAGTAGGTGAGCACGTTCTCGTCGTTGCCGAAGTCCATGTAGGTGGACCCGCCCGGCGAACGGAACAGGCCGCCGATGCCAGACGGAGCCGGGATGAACACGGTCACCCAGCCCGAGTTGATCGGCAGGCCGACGGTCGGGGCGGCGTAGTGCATGATGTAGGCAGCCGAGTTCTCGGAGCCCGCGACCACGCGACCGAAGTCGCCCTTCACTTCGATGTAGCGCTCGTCCACCTCGTCGCCGCCGTTGTTGGCTTCGCCGAAGGCCTCGAGCTGAACGTTCACACCGAAGGTGATGCCGTTGTCGTGCTTGTACTCACCCTTGAAGTGAACTTCGCCGTCCGAGAACAGGCCGGTCGAGTTGTAGTCGGCCGTCGTGCTGGACGCTTCGTCGATGCCGGCCACCGAGAAGTAGGTGTTCATGTAGCCGCCAAGGCCGAGCGAGATGCCGTCGGCAGCGGCCGACCCAGCTCCCAGGACGCCAGCGGCGACCAGAGCCGTCGTGCCATAGAGGACCTTCTTCATTGCCTCTTCCTCTCTCTTAGATCCAAGGTTTCCGATCGCTTGAGCTCAAGGGCCCGCCCGACGCCGCACATAGATCCGCCTGGATCCCCCCGCAGCACCGAACGAGCCGGTTCTCTCCGCCCCCCGACGGCGAGCCGCGGAAAGCTGCCATATATGGCCCGATGGCCAGCGGCGGCGTCAACCAAAGGGTCCGGAACTTGCTGGATTTATGCGGCGAAACCCACGCCCTGTTGCATTTTGGACACAGCGCTGGACTGGGGTTGGCGGGGCCGCGGGCTACACCGTGAAACTGCCGTCGGCGGCAAGATATCCCATCGCGATCAAGGTGTCGCGGTGGGCCTCGACCAGACGCTCCACCTGCTCCTTGGTGAGAGTGTCGCGCCATTGGCCGGCGCGGCCCTCGCGGAAGAAGGGCGACTTGCCGTCCGGCCGGCTTTCGACGAAGCGGCCGCTGCGCTCCTGCCGCTTCAGTTCGTCGAAGTCGCTGAAGCGCACGGCCCGCTTCAGACGGTCCACCTCCTTGGGCAGGCCGAGGAAGCGGACCAGCTCGCCGAAAGCCTTGAGCGGGGCCAGCTTCATGTCCTCGTAGCGCATCACGTGGCGGGTCAGCCCGGGA
>CALMIW010000139.1 GCA_937864275.1 uncultured Dehalococcoidia bacterium | reverse complement strand
CTCGGCGCCCCCGTCGAAGCCAACGCCCACCGCCGCCGCCAGGCCCAACGCAAGCCCGGCAGCACCGCCCGCCAGCGTTATCCGCCAGCTACGCAACATCTTCATGGTCAAACCTCGGCGGGGGCGCCGAGTCCGATTCCACTGGAGAGCCGCCTTTGCCACGACGCGGTTAGGTAACCGCCGTGAAAAATCCTCGCTAGAGGCGCGAAACGAGCACGCGGTCGATGCGGCGGGCATCCATGTCCACGACCTCGAAGCGGAACCCTTCGGCCTCGAAGGCATCGCCCACTGCCGGGATACGGCCGAGATGGTGGAGCGCGAACCCGGCAAGCGTCTGGTAGTCCCCGTTCTCGCCGAGCTCGCGGATGGCGAGGACTTCGCCGAGCCGTTCCAGGAGCACACGTCCATCCGCCAGCCAGGAGCCGTCGTCCCGTACGACGATGTCCGGCTGATCCTGGAAGTCCGATGCGAAGTCGCCGACGATGGCGCCGAGGATATCGGTCATGGTGATGATCCCGTTGGTGCCGCCGTACTCGTCCACAACCACGGCAAGCGGCACCTCGTCCTGACGCATCTTCTCGAGAGCGGTGAGGAGGGAGAGGGTTTCAGGGAGAAACTCGACGGGCTTGAGAACGGGCCGCAGGTCGCGGGCGCCGCCATTGACGGCCGCGCGGAACAGGTCGCGGACGGCGACGACACCGAGTACCTGGTCGGCGTCGTGCTCAATCACCGGGAACCAGTGGTGGTGGCTTCCGGCGATCGTGCTCCAGACTTCGTCGGGCGGGTCCGTGGCGTCGAGCCAGGTGACTTCGAGACGCGGGGTCATGACATCAGACACCTGACGGTCGCCCAGCTGGAGGGCGGCGGTCGCGAGTTCCTGTTCGCCCAGTTCGATGACGCCCTGCTGAGTGCTCTCGAGAAGCAGCATCCGCAACTCTTCCTCGGTGACGGAGGTTGCGGAGGCAGGCTTCACCCGGAAGAGCCAGAGCACCAGGTCAGTCGAGGCGCTCAAGAGGCCGACGATGGGCGCTCCCGCCTTTCCGAGGACGCACAGCGGCGCGGCCATGAACGAAGCGATGCGCCCGGGGTAGGCCAGGGCCAACCGCTTCGGGACGAGTTCGCCCACGACCAGCGAGAGATAGGTGATCGCGAGGACGACCACCGCCACGCCGAGCGCGTCGGCAGTGCCCTTGCCGAAGCCGGCGTCTTCGAAGCGCAGGGCGAGTTGTTCGGCGACCGTCGCACCGCCGAAGGCGCCGGCGAGGATTCCCACGAGGGTGATGCCGATCTGGACCGTGGAGAGGAACTTGTTTGGCTCGGCGGCGAGCTCCAGCGCTCGAAGGGCACCGGAGTCGCCCTCTTCGGCGCGCTGTTGGAGGCGGTGCTTGCGCGCAGAGACGATGGCCAGTTCCGAGCCGGAGAGGACACCGTTGACGAGGACGAGCACGGCGATCAGGGCCAATTCAAGACCAATCTCGTTCAAGCGCCCTCCGTGGCGTTCACGCTACCGCATTATTCCTCCCGTGAACTAGTCGCCGGCGGCGATTCAGTCCGGCGAAGATCGACAGCCCGCGACGTCCGGCAGACAATGGGTGGGTGCCCCGTGTACGCGTCGAGCCGCTCGACATCGAATTCGAAGCGCCTCTCAACGAATCAGTGATGGATGCGGCGAACGCCGCCGGCTACTGGTGGCCAGTTGGCTGCAACCGCAACGGCGAATGCACCAATTGCGCGATGGAAGTCGTCTCGGGAGTCGGGCGGTTGAGCAAGATGGGCCGTTTCGAGCGCGCGAATCTCGTGCGCCAGCGGGGGCAGACATCGGTGCAGGACCCGAGACTGCGCCTCGCCTGCCAGGCCCGTGTCGAAGGCGATGTCGTCGTGTATAAAGTTGGCGTTCGGCGCGATACGCTGTAACGAAGGGGAGCCAGGTTTGCCGTACGTCATCACCGAGCCATGCATCGGCGTCAAAGACGCCTCGTGCGTTGATGTATGCCCCGTCGACTGCATCCACAGCACGGATGATTCGCCGCAGTACTACATCAACCCGGACCAGTGCATCGACTGCGCGGCCTGCGAACTTGCCTGCCCGGTGACCGCGATCTTCGACGAGAACGCTCTCGAAGGCGACCGGCGCACCTACATCGAAGTCAACGCGGACTTCTTCCGCTAGACCACAAAGCCGGGTGAATCCCCGGCAGGAGCAATTTTGGAACTCGCTCAGCTCGAAGCATTTATCCAGGTCGCTCACCACCGCTCGTTCAGCCGGGCGGCGGAAGCCCTGTTCCTCACCCAGCCCTCGGTGACGGCGCGCATCCAATCGCTGGAGCGGGAAATCGGCGAGCGGCTCTTCGAGCGAACGGGCCGAAGCGTCACCCTCACCGACGCGGGCCACGCCTTCATGCCGCATGCGCAACGGGCGCTCACGGCGGTGCAGGAGGGGACGGACGCCATCGAAGCCGTCCGCCATGGGGACATTGGCAGCATCCGCATCGGCGCGAGCTCGTCGATCGCCACGTACGTCTTGCCGAACGTGCTCAAGCGCTTCCGGGAGGAACGCCCGCGCGTCCATGTGCACATGACCACGGGCCAGACCGAAGACCAGATGGACAAGCTCCTCGCGG
This sequence comes from uncultured Dehalococcoidia bacterium, assembly GCA_937864275.1. Taxonomy (GTDB): domain Bacteria; phylum Chloroflexota; class Dehalococcoidia; order Tepidiformales; family Tepidiformaceae; genus Amarobacter. The sequence goes on along the minus strand of CALMIW010000139.1, from coordinate 2,178 downwards.
GCGAGATCCACGTCGCGGTCACCCGCCTGACGCAGCACCCGGAGGTTGACTCGCTCCACCTCTACAACGACGACCTCTGCCTGGTGGTGGCGCCGGAGCACCCGTTCGCAAAGAAGGGACGCGCCACAATCGCGGAAGTCGGCAAGGAGCCCTTCCTCTTCTTCGAACGAAGCTCGAGCTACCACAGCCTGATCTACAGCATGTTCCTGCGGGCCGGGGTCGTGCCCGAATCGGTGATGGAGCTCGACCTGATGGAGGCGACGAAGTACCTCGTGGAGGCCGGGCTGGGAGTCAGCATCCTCCCCGAGATCTCGATCAAGCGAGAGCTGCAGACGGGGACGCTCGTGCAGGTGGAGATCCGCGAGATGGAGCAGCCGACGCAACGCGAGGTGGGAGTCCATGTCCTGCGGGGACGCATCCTGGCGCCGCCGATCAAGGACTTCCTCCGCCTGCTCGCCGAGGAATACGGCGTGGCGAACCCGTTCGACAAGTAGGGCCGCTACGCGGGGAGATTGAAGGCGGCGCGCGTATTCGCCGCGAGTCGCTCGCTCGCGTAGGCGAAGGTCCAGTCTCGGAGTAACGCCAACGTCTCGCCGATTTTCACAACGTGCGCCGGTTCGGTATTGCGGCCCGGCAAGGGATAGCTGTCGGTCTCGATGAGCAGGCGGTCTTCGGGGTACTCCCGGGCGATATCGCGCAGTGCTCGGTCGCGACGCAACGGATTGCCAAACGAGAGGTAGTGGCGCCGCTCGGCGTGCCAGGCGGCCTGCGCCTCGTCGCCGGTGAAGTAGTGGCGGATGACGCGCAGGTCTTCCAGCAATTCGGAGTGGGCGACCAGCTGCTCCCAGGCGCCTTCTCCGTCGACGTGGATGACTACCGCGAGGCCCAGATCCCGGGCAACGCGCACCTGCGCACGAAATACGGCCGCCTGAAGCTCCCACGAGGGGCCTTCCGCGTCGAACCCGCACTCACCGACGGCGCAGACGCGCCTGCGACCGGCGATCTCGCGGAGCAGCGGCTCAGAACCGGTTTCGCTGCTCGCCGGGTGGATGCCAACGGTCACACCGGCGAGGCCCTTGATAGCCAGCAGGGCCGCTGAGGACTCCAGGTCCGTCCCGACACCGATGACCATGACTTCGGCCTCAGCGGCACGCGCGAGGATGCTGTCCAGCTCGACGGGGGCGTAGCGGTCCAGGTGGGCGTGCGTGTCATACCAGTGCTCCACGGGTCTATCGTCGCACGTCTGAGTACAATCCCGCGCGATGAGCACATTAGAACTTCGTGGAGGCCTCACCTGGGACGGCCTCGTCGACGCACCTTCCGCTTCCAGCGTCTGGATAGACGGGCGCCAGATCGCGGTCCCGGACACTGGAGCGACGAAGTCCCTCGACGTTTCCGGCTGCACCGTCATCCCGGGGCTCATCGAGGGCCACGCCCACCTCTGCTTCGACGCAACGCCGGGCTGGCGCACGACTTACGACACCGACACGCCCGCGAAGATGCTGCTGAGGATGTCGGCATACGGCCGGCGGATGTTGCGCGCCGGGATCACGACCGTGCGGGACCTTGGTTCGCCCACGCATCTCGGCATCGAGTTGCGAGACAGCATCGAAGCGGGGCTGACCGAAGGCCCGAACCTGATTGTCGCGGGGGCACCGATCACGACGACCGGCGGGCATTGCTGGTTCATGGGCGGCGAGTGCGACGGCGAGCTCGGCATCCGGCGGCAGGTCCGGGAGCATGTGAAAGCCGGGACGGACTGGATCAAGGTGATGGCCACCGGCGGGAAAATGGCGCCCCCCACGAACACGTTCGCCCCGCAGTTCACCGTGGACGAAATGCCCGCCCGCATCGGGGAGGCGCGCAGGGCCGCCGCCCACGCCCACGGCGTCGAGGGCATCCGGGTGGCCACCACGGCGGGAGTCGACTGCATCGAACACTGCTCGTTCACGGCCCCGGGCGGCTACGAACTCGACCAGCCGCTCATCGACGAGATCGCGGCGAAGGGCATCCTTGTTTCGCCCACGGTCTCGGTGGGTTTCCGAAACTGGGCGGACGACGGCCGCCGCCAGCAGCGCGGGCAGGTGCTCAAGTCGCTGCTCGATTCGGGCTGCCGGGTGCTGATGAGCACCGACTGCGGCATTCCGGGGGTGCCCCACGAGGCGCTGGCCGGAGGCA
>CALMIW010000138.1 GCA_937864275.1 uncultured Dehalococcoidia bacterium | reverse complement strand
TCAGCACCAAGCAGGAGAGGTCGGTGGCTGCTCGCTGCTGGGCCTGGTCACCGTTGCCGCCACCCCCGGCAAGCCGGACCTGACGCTGTCCCGTCGCCGCGAGCTCGTCGCCGCCGCTGCCGGGGCGAGCTGGCACATCGACTGGGTTCCCGAGCTGCTGACCTCGGAGCCGACCGAGCTGGCGCAGTGGACCCCGGACTACACCCCGCCACCGGCTAAGCGATTCGCCCGGCCGCTAGCGCCCACTGACGCGGTCCCAGAATCGGTCGCCACCGCTGCCGCGGAGGTCTTCGCCGCCGCGGGCGAGCAGTGGCGCAACCGCCCTGGCAAGCCCTAACCCCATCTCAACCGCATCCCCTCACCCCAAGGAGAGAACGCCATGATTGTCGAGACGATTCACGCCGCCGCCCCGGTGGCCGAGCACATTATCGCCGTCGGCGAGAACCTGTCCCCGATGGAGATTCCCGGAGCAGGCCAGAAGGTCGACACCGCACTGTCCTACTTCATGTGGGGCTGCATCGCCCTCGGCATCATGGGCGTGATGGCCGCTGGCGCCTACTTCATCATGGCCCGCTCCTCCGGCCGCGGCGACGAAGTGCAGGGCACTGTCGCCCGCATCGTCGGTGGCTGCCTGGTGATCATGCTGGCCGGCCCCATCGTCAACGCCCTGGTCTCCTAACCGCCGTGCTCACCGACGTGGTGACCGTGCTGGCGCAGGACCCGGCGGTAGTACTACCTCCGACCAGCCCTGTCGCCCCGCCACCCGAGGCGATGACCCGGTTCACCCAGGCGGTCGGCTGGGTCAAGTGGGGAGCCACCGCCGTCGTGGTCGCCGGCGTTATGGCGATCGGGGCTCTCCTGACGGTCGACAACCGACTGATCGACCAGTACGGCCCCTCGATCCAGGCCATCGCCATCAAGGTCGTCCTCGGTTGCCTGGTCGTCGCCACTGCTGGCCACTTCGCCGACGTATTCATCTAGAAGGAGTCCCTGTTGTCCAAGATGCGACGCGTTCTCACCGCTGCGGCGGTGGCGCTGCTGCTGACGGCGAACACCGCCTGCTCAAATGATGAGCAGACCGAGCAGCCGCCAGTTGTGGACACCGCTTCTGCCCCGGCGGATCTGATGTGGCGGAACGTAGCCGGACTCAAGGTGCCGACCTCCCGCGCCGACGGGCCGGCGCGAACGTCTCCGCCCCAGGGGTACAGCCATACCCCGCAAGGCGCGGCTCTGGCGGCGGCGAACGGGCAGGCGGCTTTGGCCACGGCGCCCGACTCCACGTGGCCCGAAGTGGTGCGCACGGTCACCGCTCCCGGCCCCGGCCGGGACCAGTGGGCGCAAGCCCGCGTGCTGATGAGCGTGTCGGGCGCCGTCGATCCGTCGGTGGCCGCCTCCTTCACTGGGTTCAAGGTCACCGACTACTCGCCTGAGAAGGCGATTGTCTTGCTGGCTACATCGACACCGCCTGCGCCGGGAGAACAGGAGCCCCTGCTGACGGCCTACCCGGTGCAGTTGGCGTGGACAGGAGCGGACTGGAAGCTCGTGCTTCCCACACAGGAAGACGACATCGACGCCTCCGAGATTCAGACGCTCGAGGGCTTCACCACCTGGGAGGCAGAAGCAAAGTGAACAAGCGCCCCTGGACCATTGCCGCGGCTCTCCTAGCGGCGGCCATCATCACCCTCGTCATTGTCGTCGCCTCGCTCACCAGAAACCCTTCGGAAGACACGACTGCGACAGCTGCCCCCGAACCGCCGCCGGCAGCGTCTCTGCAAAGCTCACCACCCGATCAGACCGGCGAGTTAGTACCCGACGCAATGGGCAGGCGGGTACTCGATGTCGGCCAGGTCCCCGGCAAGCCATTGGCGCAAACGGAATCGCCGGGCGACTTTCCTGCGGGAACTGAGCCGGTAGGCCCTCCGGCGGGCTTAGAACTGCAGCGAGTGGCCCGAGGCGTAACGATCGGCGTCTCGACAAGTGACGGACCTACCGGAATCGAGGACGGCGTCCTCACAGGGTTTGCACGCTCGCCCCAGGGCGCTGGCCTGCTCGCGATGACACATCGAGCGCGGGTGATCGCGGCAGGACCGGAGTACACGGCCTTCCTCAAGTACTACTTCCCGGACGCCTTCGCGCAGCTGTCCCCGACGATGATCAACGAGATCGAAGCCAAGGACGAGTCGAAGATGCGGGACTACATGTCCAGGGGGTATTTGGCGCCCTCGTGGTTCAAAGTTCGCGCCTGCGACGAAAACTTCTGCACTGTCGAAACCGCTGATGTTCCGCTGAAGGAAGCACTAGGAGCTGTTCCCGAAGAGGCGCAGGGCGCCGACCGGCATTCAGTCACTCGAGTCTCGATGGCGTGGCGCGGGGATCACTGGGTGATCGTCAAGACAGATGCCTACAACGTTGAAGCTCTCGATGACTCGTGGGTGAGGTGGCTATGACACGCCATCGTCCGACCGACATTGCATTAAAGATCCGCCGATGCGTGGCCATTTTAGTCGCGTCCTTCACAGCGATCGTTGCCTTCGGCGGCCCTGCAACAGCGCAGGATCTACCTGAGTCGCAGAACAGCTTTCAAGAGCTCTATCACGAGTGCCGTGAATTCATCGACACGGACCCGTTCACCGGCGAGGACGGCGGCGCTCGTGACCATGAAGCCAGCAATTTCCTTGACGGTGCCCTGAATCAGCTCGGAAACACCGTGGCCAGCGGCACGTGTAACGCAATCAGCGCGGTACGCCACCCAGGCGACGCTTTGGAGGCTGCTGCTTCAACCGCCGCCTCGGCGTTCTGGGGCGATCCGATCGGAGACTTCGTCAAGTCCCTCCTGGAGGGAAATGCTCAGGCGTTGTCGCTGATCATGACAATGTGGATTAAGGAGTCACCCTTCTCGAACGAGGACCTCGAGCAGTCGGTGGCGGACGTTGAATCCCCCTCCACTGCACCAGATTTCCGGTCGTCGGTGGCAGGAGTGTTCAACCTGACGCTGTGGGCGCAGGTACTGCTGTTCGTGGTGTCGCTGATCATCGCGGGGGCACGGATGGCGGTCGCCCGAAACCGCGGATTGGGGGATGGGTTCGAGGACGTCGGACAGCTCGTCTTCAACTTCATCCTCGCCGGGGCCGCGCTTCCGGCGGTGATCATGTCGCTGCACATGGCCACCGACCTGGTCTCGGTTCAGTGGCTCACCGACGGTCTGGGCGGGGATCCAGAGGCCAAGATCAACGCGGTCGCGCTCATCGACGAGAAGACCGGACTCGGACCGGCAGCGGTGTTGATCATGGTGGTGTTCGCGCTGCTGGGCGCTCTGGCGCAGATGGTGGCGCTAGTGATCCGCGAGGGCCTTCTGGTGGTGGTGGTGGGTCTGCTGCCGCTGGCGGCAGCGTCGTTCGCGCTGAGCACCGGCAAGCAGGCCTTCAAGTCGATGATCGGGTTCGTCGTCGCGGCGCTGCTGTTCAAGCCGGTGGCAACCCTGCTGTACCTGGTGGCGTTCTGGCTCAGCTCGGGAACAGAACAGCCGTCGATGATGGAGGCGGTCTCGGCGATGCTGCTGCTGGCTGCCGCCGGCCTCGTGCTGCCCGCGCTGATGCGCGTCGTCGCTCCGGCGGTGTCTGCCTCGGTGT
>CALMIW010000137.1 GCA_937864275.1 uncultured Dehalococcoidia bacterium | reverse complement strand
GTATAAATCCGACAGCGACATAAACCTCCCGGCCGGCAATCTCTCTATTGGCGGGGGGGTGGTTGATTGGGCGGGGTTTCGCCATCGGCCGTTTACCCGCCCCTCTTGCTCCGCCGCCGACCCCCCCACCCACCCGCGCCGTCCCCCCCAGGGCCGATAACGACCGCCGGGAGTTCACCGGGCGCGCGGGGGCGTGGTCGCTCGGCCTTGGCGAGCCGATGCCCATCAGTGCCATGCACGACATCAACGTCGGCCTGCTCCTCGATGAGGTCGTGAAGCTCCTCCCCCAGGACACCACGCTCGTAGAAAGCGACCGTGTCCGCATCGCCATCATCGGGCGTCCGAACGTGGGCAAGTCGATGCTGGTCAACGCGATTCTCGGCCGGCAGCGCGTCATCGTCAGCGATGTCGCCGGCACCACGCGCGACGCCATCGACACCGAGATCGACACCCCGGAAGGCTCGTTCCTCCTCATCGACACGGCGGGAATCCGCCGGCCCGGGAAGCTCGGCCACGGCGTCGAGCTGCACTCCGTGATGCGCACCACCTCCGCCGTCGAACGCTGCGACGTCGCCGTCCTGGTCGTCGACGGCACCGAGGGCGTGACCTCCCAGGACATGCACATCGCCGGGATCGCGATGGAGCATCTTCGCGGACTCATCATCGCCGTGAACAAGACCGATCTCTGGGAAGATCCCGAAGAACGCCGGGCCTGGGCCGAATCGCAGATGCGCGGGCGAGTCACGTTCGCGCCCTGGGCGATGGTGACGTTCGTCTCCGCCCTGACGGGCAAAGGCACCGGCGAGCTGTTGAAACTCGCCACGGACGCGCGTGAATCGCGCCGCCGCCGCCTTCCCACGGCCGAACTCAACAGCGCCCTGAACAGGGCGATTCGTGAACACGTCCCGCCTCTCGTCCAGAACAAGCGCTTCAAGCTGCTCTACGCCACCCAGGCCGGCATCGACCCGCCTTCCTTCATCCTTTTCGTGAACGACCCCAAGCTCGTGCACTTCAGCTACCGGCGCTACCTCGAGCGGCGCATCCGCGAGGCTGCCGACTTCGAGGGCACGGCGATCAAACTGGTGTTCAGGGCGAGAAGCGCGGATGATGCCCGGTCGTGACCGATTACGCGGTAACCATCGTCCTCGGCTACATCATGGGTTCCCTGCCCTGGGGACTGATCGTCGGTTTCCTCTGGCTCCGGCGCGACATCCGGGAGTCCGGTAGCGGCAAGACGGGGACGACGAACGTCCTCCGCACCGCAGGCAAGATCCCGGCCGCACTCGTCATGATCCTCGACATCGCCAAGGGCGCGGTCCCGGCGTTGGTCGGGCGGTTGGTCTTCGAAAACGACGGTGCGGCGGTCGCCGGCGCCTCTGCCGCCGTCGTCGGCCATATCTGGCCGGTGTTCGCCGGCTTCCGCGGCGGCCGCGGAGTCGCCAGCACGTACGGCGGCGTCCTGGGGCTGGCTCCGCTCATCTCGCTGGGCTTCCCCGTCGTCGGCGCCGCCCTGGTTATCGCCACCCGCTATGTCTCGGTCATGTCGGTCGTCGGCGTCCCCCTCTGTGCCGCGCTAATCGCTGTCGCGGCCGCGCTCGGTTGGACCGAATGGATCTACGTCGTCTTCGCCGCCTTCGCGACCGTCCTCGTCGAGTTCAAGCACATCCCGAACATCAAACGGCTGCTCGCCGGCACCGAACCGAAGATCGGGCAGGGCGGCGGCAGCCCGGCCACAGGCTGACATGGACCGCTTCGCGGTCCTCGGTGCGACATCCTGGGGCGTGACGCTGGCCTGGCTCCTGCGCCGCAACGGCAACGAAGTCGTCATTCTCACCCGGACTGCCGAAGAAGCGGACTCAGTCCGCGCCGCCCACGGGCTTGCCCGCCTCCCGGAACTGCGTCTGCAAGATGACGTTGCGGTCCAGCCAGTCCCGGCCCCTGCCGGCCTTTCCGGTGCTGTTGTGGCCGTCCCCGCCCAGTCCCTCCGGCACTCGGTGCAGGAATCCGGCATCCCCACGACGGTTCCTCTCCTCTCCGCTGCCAAGGGCATCGACCATGCCGGCGGCCTGCGCATGAGCGAGGTGCTTTCGTCCCTCGGCTGGCCGGCGGGGCGCATCGCCGCAGTTTCCGGCCCGAACCTGGCTCACGAGATCGCGCGAGGCTTGCCGGCCGCCGCGGTGGTCGCCTCCACGTCGGCCGAATTGGCAGGGATGTGGCAGCGCGCCCTGGCCGGACCGGCGTTCCGCGTCTACACCAGCGATGACCTCGTCGGCGTGGAAATCGCCGGGGCCTACAAGAACGTCATCGCCATCGCCGCCGGTGCCGCCTGGGGCCTCCAGTTTGGGGCGAACACCGTCTCCTCGATCATGACGCGCGGCCTGGCCGAGATGACGCGGCTCGGTGTCGCCCTCGGCGCCGAGCCCCTGACCTTTCAGGGGCTCGCCGGCGTGGGCGACCTCGCCACGACGTGTTTTTCGCCGCTTAGCCGGAATCGGCGCTTCGGCGAGTTGCTGGCGTCCGGCAAGAGTGTGGCCGCCGCCCGCGCTGAGATCGGCGAGGCCATCGAAGGCATCGCGACCGCCTCGGTCGCGCTCGAACTGGCGGCCCGCGTGGGCGTGGAACTGCCGATCTGCGCCGAAGTCTCGGCCGTCGTGGCAGGCGAGAAGACAACTATGGAAGCGATGGCGGGACTGCTCGCGCGCCCGCTCCGCAGCGAGGCCGCTTCGCCCGCCTGATGCTACGATCGGTGGATGGGCGAAACGCTTTCACGGCTCCTGGAGATGCTGGCCGACGGCCACGAATTGACCGCGGCTGAGTTCGGGGCCTTCTCGGACCTGGATAAGTCTGCCGTCGCCGTCGTCCGCGAGAAATGGGGCGATTTGGATGTCGCCACGCGCGCCCTGCTCCTCGAACGCGCCGGCGAAATGGCCGACGTCCACCTCGACATGAACTTCGAAGCCCTCGGAAAGCTCGCCCTCGACGACCCCGACCCCGAGGTCCGGGAGCGAGCCGTATCCACGCTCTGGGAGTCGTCCGACCGGGCCGTCGCTCGCAGGCTGGCGGAGATGGCCTCCAGCGACCCGGCTATCGGCGTCCGCGCGGCTGCCGCGCTCTGCCTTCGGGAGTTCGTAGAGGCGATTGAGTCCAGGGACTGCGACCAGGAGACTGCCGCAGCGGTCACGTCCGCTCTGAAGGCAGCGACCGAAGATAGCGACATCGGCGTCCGGGCCGCGGGTATCGAGGCCGCCGGTGCCCTCTCCCAGGACTGGGTCGCCGACCGCATTCTCGAAGCCTATGAGGGCGAAGAACGGGAGCTTCGCGTCGCCGCCATCCGGGCGATGGGCGCCTCGGCATTGGAGCGCTGGACCGAGTACATCGCGGACCAGCTCTATTCCGGGGATCTGGAGATGCGCTTCGAAGCGGTCCTCGCGGCGGGAGAGCTCGGCTCCGAATCCCTCGTCGAACCGCTCGGCGAACTCCTCGTTGATGACGATCCGGAGGTTGTCCTTGCCGTCATCGAGGCGTTGGGAGAAATTGGAGGAGAAGAGGCCGTCGAGCTCCTCAACGCGTTCGCCGCGCACGTGCCCGAAGGGATGGAAGACGCCCTCGAGGCGGCCCTGGGCGCCGCTGCGGACATGCAGCTGTTCAGGCGTTTCGGCGAACCGACTGGCGACGGCACCGACGATGAGGAAGAGGACGAATGAGCCGAAGGCTCCCAATCCAGGAAGCTGTCTCAGCGGGCGGCGTTGTCTGGCGCCGAGGCGATGGGGACCGCATCGAAGTGGTCGTCTGCGGGCGCCGCGCCGACCGGGTGTGGGGCCTGCCAAAGGGCACCCCGGATGCCGGCGAGCACATCGAGCAGACCGCCCTGCGCGAAGTGCAGGAAGAGACGGGCTTGCAGGTCCGCCTTGGCGAACGACTGCACTCGATCGAGTACTGGTTCACGGCTGGCGGTGTGCGCTTCCACAAGCGGGTCCACCACTGGATGATGGAACCCGTCGGTGGCGATGTCTCCCAGCACGACCATGAGTTCGACGATGTCCGCTGGCTGCCCGCTGCCGAGGCACATGCGCGGCTGACGTACGAGGGCGAAAAGGGGCTCATCGCCGAAGCCGCCCGCAAGCTCGGAGTACCAATCGACCTATGACCGCCGAGCAGCTGGACCAGCTCGTCCTGGCGTCCGGCCCGAACGTCCGCATCCGGTTCCGCGCGCGCGCAGACGCCGCCGACGAGTTCCGCTGGCGGAGCGACCCCGAGACCGCGCGTTACGACGGACACGACCCGAACAAGGAACCCTTCGAGCGCTTCCTCGACGCGTTCGGCTACGAACTCGCCTACGGCCGCAACGACCGTGAGCAGTTCGCCATCGACACCGTGGACGGGCAGCACATCGGTACGGTCATGCTGTACAACGTCGGCCGCGGCGGCGATTCCGCCGAGCTGGGTATCTCCCTGGGCGAGGAGGGCGCGCGCGGCCGCGGCCTGGGCCGGGAAGCCGTGATCGTGCTGCTGCGCTGGGCCTGGAACAACCGCCCGTTGCGTCTCGTCTATCTCCACGCGCTGGAGTGGAACCAGCGCGCCATCCGCGCTTTCCGCGCTGCCGGCTTCGATGAGACGGCCAGGGTCATCCGCGACGGCCAGGTGTTCGTCCGGATGGAGGTTCGGCGCGAATGGTGGCTGCTCTGGGAGATGGAGGGTCGCTTCACGAGCGAGGATGACCGAGGGAGCCAGGCGCCTCCTGCGCCCGCCCCGCGAGAAGCCTGACACCCGCTGTTCACCCCGCTTTCACCCGCCGGTACGTCGCTGTGCACCGGTCTGATCTGGACAGAAGTCGCGGAGTGCCGACATTCCTTGTAGAGACGCACTCCGGCCCGTGTTTGGGGGTCGTGCTGCGAGAAGGTGTTATGGAGCAGACGTACCCCAGCACGTCCGGGAACCTCGCAATGCAGCAGGATTTCGAAGAAGGCCCCCGCACTGCGCCTCGTCCGGCGCCCGCCCACCTGAGGGCGCTGCCGTTGCTGCCCGATGCTCCGGACCATGTCCACGAGCTCGGCCTGCCCGAGCGGTTCATCGAAGACCTCGCCCTGAAGACGCTCTACCGCATCACGGTCCCAAGTCCCGTTGGCGTGGCCAACTCCATGCGCGTCAGCCCTGGCGTCGCCCGCGAGGCTCTCGACGAGCTTCGCCGCCAGCGCCTCGTCGAGACCACCTCGGCATCCGGCCGGCTCGAGACCGAGTGGCAGTACCGTCTCACCGAACTCGGCATGCACGAAGCCGAGAACGCCTTCGGCCGCAGCAAGTACGTCGGCCCGGTGCCGGTGCCGATCCAGGACTACTTCCGCATCCTCGAGCGAGACACCGAGATCGGCGCACCCGATCCCGTCCGCCTCGCCCGTGCCCTCCAGCAGCTCGTCCTCGCCCGCGACGTCGTCGCGAAGGTCTGCCTCGCACTCACCTCGGGCCGACCGGCGATGCTCTGGGGCGCCCCCGGAAACGGCAAGACCACCATCCTCGAACTCACGAGCGAGGCCATCCAGGGCGTCACGCTCATGCCGATGGCCGTCTACGTCAGCGGCCACATCATCCGGCTCTACGACGACCTCGTGCACCAGCCCGTCGAAGGCGATGACACCGCGGACGCGACCTCGCAGTTCGACCGCCGCTGGCTCCGCATCAAGAGGCCCTTCGTCTTCGTCGGCGGCGAACTCCGGCACGAGGACCTGGACCTCTCGTACGACCCGGCCCTCGGCTACCACCAGGCTCCGCCGCACGTGAAGGCTCACGGCGGCCTGCTCGCCATCGACGACTTCGGTCGCCAGCAGGTCTCGCCGCACGCCCTCCTCAACCGCTGGATCGCCGCCCTCGAACGCGGCGAAGACACCATGGCCCTCGTCACCGGCGAACGCATCACGTTCCCGTTCCGGTCGACCATCTGCTTCAGCACGAACCTGGAACCAAAGACGATGCTCGAGGAAGCGCACCTGCGGCGCATTCCCTACAAGATCCGCATCCCCGAGCCGACGCCCGAACAGATGGCAGAAATTTTCCGCCGCTTCGCCGACGCCATGGGCGTGGAGGCAACGCCTCCGGGCATCGAAGTCGCCGTCGAAATGGTCCGCCGGGCCAGCAGCGGCAACTTCCGCAGCTGCCACCCGCGCGACGTCCTCCAGCTCATCATCGAAGAGTCGCGCTTTGTGAAGCGGCCGGCCGTCCTCGAACCAGGCGCCGCACGCAGAGCCTGCGAAGTCTACTTCGCGGTCGATCCGGGCCCGGTCGCCCGCTAGGCGACGGCCGCGCTGCTCAGG
>CALMIW010000136.1 GCA_937864275.1 uncultured Dehalococcoidia bacterium | reverse complement strand
ACCTCCGCAAGGTGATGCGCTGTGCAGATGCCGCGTGCGATGCACGCCTGGCACAACGAGCGCTGCCGTTCTGAGGCGGTGAACTGGGGCGACTTCGGGTGCCCCTGTGCCGAGCTCTTCGTCACCGATGACGGAGAACAGGGTATTCGCGTCTTCATCGAAGAGGCGGACCCGAACTGCTTCGCGGTCGAACAGTTCGTCGCTGACTACCTGAAGCGGCACGGGTTCCCCGATGTCGTCGTGGTGGCGTCGTGGTGAAGGCATGACTCTGCGCGTGTTTCCGATGCGGCTGAAGGAGGCCAACGCATGCGTGTTGCGCTGGCACCGACATCACAAGCCGGTGCCGGGGCAGGCCTTTGCGGTCGGAGTGCGGGACGACGACGGGTTGCATGGCGTGGCGATCGCCGGACGTCCGGTGTCCAGGATGCTGGACGATGGGATGACGCTGGAAATCACCCGCGTGGCAACCGACGGCACTCGGAACGCCTGCTCGAAGCTCTACGGCGCTGTCCGCAAGGCCGCTCGAGCGATGGGATACGACGTGATCCTGACGTACACGCTGCCGGAAGAGGGCGGGGCAAGTTTGAGAGCCGCCGGATTTCGCTGTGAGGGTGAAGCGGGCGGTCCTTCCAAGGCGTGGCATTCGCGCCCAGGCCGATCCGCAGCGCCTATCGGGGAGGATCTGATGGGCGGCAAATGGAGGTGGGTCGCGTGATCCGACTCCGCGTCCGGTCCCCTGAAGGGTCCGCCGTGTACGAGATGCCGCACAGCACGAAGCCCGTGCCGATGATCCCGGTGGTGACCGCAGACATGCTGCATGGAGCGACGCTGTGCGTCGACGGCTACGACCCCACGCCGGGCGCCGTCTTCGTCGAAGCCTATGTGCCCCCTCTTCCGAAACCAAAACCGGAGCCGAAACGGCGATGACTCACACCCCTCAACGACCCTCGGGTCTCACCGTCACCAACGGACTGGCGTTCTGCGTCTGCTGCCAGCGGATGCGGGCCGCGGAGAGCATGAAGCGGGTCCGGATGAAGTCGTCCAAGTACGCGAAGACGCAGTGGCGCTGCGAGGAATGTTGCGCGCGCCGCGCGAAGAGCGGGGTTCAACAAGTCTCAACCCAGGAGGTTAACCATGGCGGTGGGAAAGTCGGCAGCAGCACAGAAGGCGGACGAGGAATCGGTGGGGCGGACGCTGCAACGGATGGTCTCGGCACCGCTGAAGCGGACCGGGGGGGCTTCGCGGGTGGCGATAGCGGCGATCAAGATCGATGACGGGATCCCGATCCCGGCGCCGAACGCGGGACCGCACGGATTCCCGTTCGACAAGCTCGCGGTGGGACAGAGCTTCTTCGTGCCTCGCACCGGTCCGCGGTACTCGTTCTCGTCGGTGCCTCGGTACAACAAGATGCTGGCGCCGAAGGTGTTCACGTCCAGGAAGTGGACGGAGCCCGACGGGACCGAGGGCTTCCGCGTTTGGCGCGTGGAGTGATCGGAATGAAAGAGGTCTTCAACCTCGCTGACTTGCCGGAGCGACGTATGACTGTCAGGAATCTGGTCGCCCTGTCAGAGCGCGAGCAACTGGGCGACGCCATAGACATCGCCAGACAGCAACTGTCCCGCCTGCTGGCGGCAAAGATCCTCAAGAACGGCCCATTCTTCTCGGCAACGCCGTCCGTCTCCGGCCCGTATACGTCAGTCGAGATCCGGGTGGACTGCATCGTCCTGACGGCCGATGAGTTCGCAGCCTTGAAGCAGGAGTCGTTCAAGCAGGGCCTGGAACACGCGCATGGCTTCATGCCGGAGCCGGTGCGATGGGGTGGCTGACGGAGTGGTTCCGCACCGCGGAGATCCCGCCGTGGTGGCACGTCTGGAACCCGCTGGTCGGGGAACTCAGCGGCGTCTTCTACGCGGCGCTGCTCGCTGTAGCGGCGATGGTCACCCGATACCTGGGGTGGTGGTGATGGGCACGCGGACACTGCCGGGAGTGGAGGGGAAGGCGGGGAAGCCGTCGGGGAGGGCGGTCAGCAAGCCGGAAGCACTGCTGTCGCTGCAGCTCCGCGCGACCAAAATCGAACCCCCCGCGACGGAGTACATGTTCCACCCGGAACGACGCTGGCGCTTCGACTTCGCGTGGCCGTCACGACGCATCGCCGTGGAGATCGAGGGCGGCATCGCCACCGGGGGGCGATGCCGCCCTCGATCTCCACGGCGA
>CALMIW010000135.1 GCA_937864275.1 uncultured Dehalococcoidia bacterium | reverse complement strand
CACCTCCGCCTCATGGTGAAGGATGGGCCGATCACCTGGCGCGGCATCGCCTTCCGCCAGGCCGAGGCAGAGCTGGACGGCCAGGTCGACGTCGTCTTCTCGCTCCAACGCGACTGGCGCGGCGACGGCGTCGAACTCGAAGTGCTGGACATCGCCCCCGCGTTCGAAGCGAGGCCCCTGGAAAACGCCTGACGCCACCGAGCCTCGGGCGTTCTGGGCACTTTCGGCGTGCGCCCACCAGTAGCGCCTTTCCGGCGGAGGAGAGTGCTGAAATGCCGCTCAGCCCACGAGCGCTTCGAGCCCTGCACGGTCCTTGATCCGGATCTCCCGACGGCTGACATCGATCATGCCGTCGGCGGCAAGCTTCCCCAACGCCCGCTGAGCGACGTCTGGCACCGTCCCCAACCGCGACGCGAGTTCAGGCACCGTGTACCAGCGCGGCCGTTGCACGACGTCATCGGTCGCCTGCTCGATCAAGAGGCGGGCCAGCCGCTCCATCACCGACCGGAGCGACAGGTCCGCCACCAGCCCGACAAGGAATACCATTCGGTCAGCCATGCTCTCGATGACTTGTTCGGCGAAGGCCGGGCTTTCGCGGAGCAACCGCCTGATGGGCTCCCGCGGCAGCATCCACGCTGCCGACGCCTCGCGCGCGACCGCCGTGGCGGGGCTGCGGTGGGAGGCGAACACCGCAACCGTGTTGAACGGCTGTCCGGGGGCAATGAATTCGAGCGACTGTTCGCGGCCCTGGGCGGAGGCCTTCACGACCTTCACGTAGCCGGAATCGAGAAGGAAGAGCCCGGGCGCCGGCTCACCTTCGAAAAACACTACCTCGCCAGGTGCGTACTCGCGCCAGTCCGCCTCCCTGGCGAGCGCGGCCAGCTCGTCGGGTGCCAATCGCGCGAAGAAGGGGACCGCCCTGAGCCGTTCGGCGAAGTCGGCGCGAGTGCTTCCTGGCGGCATGCCCGCATCCTACTCGTCCCGCACCGCGCGATCAGGTTCCCCGGGCCGGGCGCTGCCACCGAAGCACCCGGAAAAGCGACTAAAGTCCGTGAATCTGCGCCGGTGGTGGCACACGCTGGTGGCTACGCACCAAGGACGGTACCGCCATGAACACTGATCGCAGCACGCTCGACCGCTGGGGGCGCTTCGCCTATCGCAAGCGCTGGTATGTGCTCGGGGTCTGGCTTGTCGCCGGCGCCGCCCTTGGCCTCACCGCCCGCACCATCTCCGAGGGCACCACCAACACCCTGACGCTCCCCGGGGCCGAATCCCAGCAGGCCGTCGACGAACTCAAGAGCTCGTTTCCCGAGCGCTCGGGCGATTATGCCGACGTCGTCTTCAGCGCGCCGGGCGGCATCGACGAACCCACGGTGAAGGCCGCGATCGAAGCGCTTGCGGCGGAAGCCGCCGCGATACCGGGCGTGGTCGCCGTGTCCTCTCCCTTCGCCCCGGCCGGCGGCCTCGTCTCGGCCGACCGCACGGTCGCCCTCGCCCGCGTCCAGTACGACCAGGGCGCCGACGATGTGCCTTCCGAAAACGCCGCGGCACTCGAAACGCTCGCCGATGGGGCCCGCTCAGACTCCCTCGCGGTTGAGCTCGGCGGACCCGTGCCAGCTGCCCAGGAACGCGAAGGGCCCAACGAATCCACCGTCCTCGGCATTATCGCGGCCCTCGTGATCCTCTACGTCCTTTTCCGCGCGTTCACCCCGACGATTCTGCCGATCGCCAGCGCCATGTCCGGTCTCGCGATCGGCTTCGCAGTGATCTTTTCCATGACGGCCGCGATCGACCTGAGCAAGTTCGCACCGAACATCGCTGCCATGCTCGGCCTCGGCGTGGGCATCGACTACTCGCTGTTCATCGTCGCCCGCTTCCGTGAGAACGTCTTTGCCGGCCACGACGGCGAAGAATCCGCGGGCATCGCTATCGCGACGGCCGGCAAGTCGGTGGCCTTCGCAGGCGGAGTGGTGATCGTTTCGCTGTTGGGCCTGGGCCTCATGGGCATCCCGTTCGTCGGCTGGCTGGGCCTCGCCGCCGCCTCGATGGTCGCCGTGGCGGTCCTTGCGGCTCTTTCGCTCTTGCCTGCCCTCCTCGGGATTACCGGCGGCGCCATCGTCCGTGCCGGGAAGCGCCGCCGCGCCGAGGGCGGCGCCAGCCACGAAGAAAGCGGCTGGTACCGGCTCGGCCATGCCATCATGCGACGGCCCTACGTGTTCCTGGCCGCGAGCAGCGTCATTCTGCTCGTGCTCAGCATCCCGCTCTTCGATATGCGGCTCGGTTCTGCCGACGCGGGCAACAACCCCACGTCAGCCACCACGCGACGGGCATACGACTACATCGCGGACGCTTTCGGGCCAGGCATGAACGGCCCGCTCCAGGTGGTCCTCTCCGGCGTTTCGGCCGAAGGAGCCGAGGAAATCCGCGCCTCCATCGCCGCGACACCCAACGTCGCATCGGTAAGCCCGCCGATCGTGAACCAGGCGGGCGATGTCGCCGTCCTGTCCGTCGTCCCGGCTACTTCTCCCCAGTCGGCCGAGACTGCCACGCTGGTCCACGCGCTCCGCGACGACGTGCTGCCCGCGGCGACGGATGGCACGGCGATTGAGTCCTACGTTGGCGGTGCCACTGCCCGCGGCATCGATATCGCCGACCGCATCGGTTCACGGTTGCCGCTCTTCTTTGGCCTCGTTATCGGCATTAGCTTCCTGCTCCTGGTGGTGGTCTTCCGCTCGTTGATGATCCCGATCAAGGCCGCCCTCATGAACCTGCTCTCGATCGGCGCCGCCTACGGGGTGGTGGTCGCGGTGTTCCAGTGGGGCTGGGGAGGGAGCCTCGTCGGCGCGGGCTCAACCGGTCCCATCGAGTCATTCCTCCCGATGATGCTGTTCGCCGTCCTCTTCGGTCTCTCCATGGATTACGAGGTCTTCCTCGTCAGCCGTATCCACGAGGAGTACCTGCGCACTCGCGATAACGCTCGCTCGGTCGCGCGCGGGCTCGCTTCAACCGCGAGCGTGATCAGCGCCGCGGCAGCGATCATGATCGTGGTGTTCCTGAGTTTCGTGTTGAACGACCAGCGTGTCGTGAAGGAGTTCGGCCTGGGCCTCGCGGTCGCGGTATTCGTCGATGCAACGGTAGTCAGGCTGCTTCTCGTCCCGGCGACCATGGAACTCATGGGCGAATGGAACTGGTGGCTCCCGCGATGGCTCGAACGGATGGTGCCGCGCATTTCCCTGGAAGAGCCCGCCCGAGTGACCGCCGTGTCTCCCCACACCCCGAATGGTTTCAGGCGCCGCGGCGCCCGGCGACGGAGCCGGCCGCGCCCGCGTTTCCCCGCCATTCGGCTCGTACACAGGGTGCAGTTCGTTCGTGACCGACCAGATCACCCTCACCCAGGACGCCGAGCGCGCGTTCCGCGAGGCCGAGAACTTGTGCTGGCGGACGAACACCGGCATCGTCGCGCCCGAACACCTGCTTGCGGGCTGCCTCCGCGTTCTCAACACCGCCGGCTTTCCCGGCCTGCCCGCCGACGAGCGGGTCGAGCAGGCGCTCCTCATGACCCAGGGCATGAGCGAAGACGCCCTCACCCAGAACGTGATGTTCGGCTCCGCCGCGCGAGAGGCTGTGAACTTCACAGCGCGGCTCGTACGCGAAGCCGGCGGCGGCGAAATCGACCCCTCACGCTTGCCTACGGCGTCATCCAGTCGAGTGAGGTGGGGCCGATGTTCTTCTCGGCGCTGGGCGCCACGAAGGCGGAACTCCTGGCCGCCCTGGTGGCCACAAACCAGCAAGCCTAATCGTTGCCGTGCTCTTCCGTGATGCGGTACGGTCCTCCCGCGCACGGCTGCGAGCCCCCCGAGCGGAAGGGCGCTGAGGTAAGGCGGTGGCGCTGGCCCGGGACGGCACCGCGCAAGCGATCCCCGCCCCTCCCGTGACATCCCCCCCCCACCCTCTACCACACCCTCGCACCGCCCCCCGCCGCGGTCGTCGCGAGGGGCACGAGCGCGTCCATCAGCAGCGTCGCGGGGTAGACGGGTTTGCGCGGAAAGTGGTCGGCGAAGTACGGCGCATCGGCGGGAATCGCGAGCGTACCCTTCGCGCGGCGACCGGTCTCGAGGTCGTCGATCGCGAGGTCGGGCGGCGGGACGCCGCCGAAGCGGCCCGAAGGCGCGCCGGTCGTCGTCAGCGTGAGGAAGTCGGCGCGCAGCGCGTCGATGTCGTCGAAGTCGGTCGCGGGCAG
>CALMIW010000134.1 GCA_937864275.1 uncultured Dehalococcoidia bacterium | reverse complement strand
CATACCTCAGATTTTGGCTGGTAAGCCCCGGACCGAGGCCGAAAAGCGAGCCAACTCCCAGTTCAAGGACACGCCCGAGAAGCGTGCCAAGATGCGCTCCGACCTCATCAAGGCCTTCGGCGACGCCTACCGCTCGATCGAGCCAACCAAGAGCGAGGTCTACGTCTTCGACGGGCTCGCCGGCGCCAAGGGCTCGCTCCGCCCCCTCACCTTCCGTTACCGCATCAACGCCGGCTCCAACGCACCCGACCAGCTCTACCGGCTCACCATGATCATCTCCGGCAGCGAGCCTTTCATCCGCGAAGTCAGCCTCGGAAACTCGCAGACTGTCGACATCTCGCCCGCGGCCGTCGACGACCAGGGACGCGTCACCGTCGAGATTTTCAACGGCGACGCCTCCCGAGGTCAACACAACCCGTTGTCCATCGCGTTCCCGCCCGACGGGCTGGAGTTGTCCTATTCCGACGGGAGCTACCGCGCCAACTTCCTCCGCGTCATGATCGTCCTCTGGGTCAAGCTCGCCTTCATCTCCATGATCGCCATTTTCGCGTCAACCTTCCTGTCCTTCCCTGTCGCCTGCGTGATGGCGGTGGGGGCGTTGGTCTCGGCCGAGCTCACGCCCTACCTCTGGAACGCCCTCGACTATTACAACTCCACGGACGAGAAGGGCAAGGTGCTCCCCGTCGCGACGGTCGTCCGCGCGGTCGCCGTGGCGATCGCCGGCGTGTTCAAGCTCTACGGCGACCTAGACCCGGTCGCCAGCCTCGTCGAAGGCCGCCGACTCTCGTGGGACGCCGTCTCGCGCGGAGTGGCCTATCTCGCGGGCGTCTCGGGCATCCTGTTCGTTTCCGCCGTCGCCGTGCTGCGCAAGCGCGAGCTGGCCATCTATTCGGGGCACGCCTGACGCCATGACGTCCACCACACGCATCAGACTCACCGCCGGATTGCTCGCGATCGTCTTCTTCGCGCTGGCGGGCGCTACCTCCGTCGCCGTGAACGCTTCGGCGTCACGCGGCAAGCTGGGGTGGACCGATTCGGCCTCCGACAACGACCCGCCGCAGGTCGCCCTCGGTATCGCGCTGGGCGCCTTCCGCGGGCTCTTCGTCAACGTCCTGTGGATCCGCGCCAACAACCTCAAGGAAGAGGGAAAGTATTACGAGGCCCGCGATCTCTCCAGCGCCATCACCAAGCTCCAGCCCCGCTTCCCGCGCGTGTGGGTCTTCCACGCCTGGAACCTCGCCTACAACATCTCCGTCACCACCCAGACGCGCGAGGAACGCTGGAGCTGGGTCAACCAGGGAATCCAGCTCCTCCGAGACGAGGGGATCCCCGCCAACCCCAACGACATGCTCCTCCACAAGGAGCTCGCCTGGACTTTCCTCCACAAGATCCAGGGCTACACCGACGACGCCAATGGCTACTACAAACGAAGGCTCGCCGAGGAGTGGACGTGGGTGCTCGGACCCCCGCCCCCTCCGTCGCCCGACATGAAGGATCGCAAGCTCGCGCTCCAGAAACACCTCGACTGGTTCCGCCCCATCACGCAGGCGCCCGACGCGCTCGATGACGTCATCAATGCCAGGCCCGAAGTGGGCGAGTTGCTCACCGAGCTGCGATCACGTGTCGGCGTCGCCCCCGACTTTGACCTGCTCCGACGCTACGAGTTCGCCAAGGCACTCTCCTCGTCCTCCCTCCGCTACAAGTTCGAGGCCGGCTCGGGGCCAAAGTCCGCCGAGATGATCGAGCTTATCAAGGACCCGCGCTTCGCCGTCGCGTGGACCGACCTGCTCCTTCATGTCCGCAAGCGCGTGCTGACCGATCGATACCACATGGAGCCAGCCCGGATGCTCCGCTACATGGACTACTACGGCCCGCTCGACTGGCGCCACCCCGGCTCCCACGCCGTCTACTGGTCGGCCCGCGGCTCGGAACTCGCGCTCCCTCGCTACACCGAAGAGAATCGCAAAAACTTCGACTTCATCAACAACGACCGAATGACCATTCAGGCCGTTCAGGAACTCGCCCGCTCCGGCGAAATCTACTTCAGCGTCCTGGACTTCATCGCCGGCAATGATCAGTTCTACTTGGCCATGCCCAACGTCCACTTCGTGCAGACCTACGGCGACATCCTCCAGTCGCTCGTCGACCGGAGCTGGGCCGACAGCGACCAGCGTTCCTACAGCTTTTACGCCGCCGGTTACGAGAACTTCTTGAAAGATCAGGTCCGCTACTACTTCCGGCGCGGCCAGAAGGACATCGCCGAGAAGCTCTACTCCGATCTTCGCAACTACCCGCATCAGAACAACAACGACCCCGAACGCCCGTTTATCATGAGCCGCCCGCTCGCCGAGTTTGTCGACCGACAGGTCGCCGACCAGGAGAAGGTTCCCCAGGTCGCCGTCAGCGAGACCGTGGGAGCGCTTCAGGGGGCGTACACCAGCGGCCTGCTCGCGGGCAACATGGAAGAGTTCCGTGCCCAGATCGAGTACGCCAAGCAGTTCCACCGCTATTACATGGACGCGCAGGCCCGCCTCAACACCCTCGATATCGGCACCGCGCGCATGGAGATGATGGACAAGGATTTCGGCGTGGTCGCCGGCGTGGTCTTTGCGCAGCTCTGCGCCATCGTGCCCCGTGAACAAGCCGAGGCCCTTTACGCCCGCGCTCCCGACGACCTCCGCGTCTACGCCTTTGACCTTCTTGTTGAGCGATACAAGGAAGAGATTGCCGGCGAAGTCGCCAAGGGGGGCAAGCCATTCGACGAGCTCTTCCCCGAGCCCCCGCTCATCGCCGAGCATCGCGCCAAGATGGAAGAAAAAGCGGCCCAAATGCGAGAGCTTCAGGAAAAGATGCAGCAACGCCTCAAGTAGAGGGCTGCATCAGATTCACCGGACCACAGATGTCGGAATCACCGAGCCATGGTGGGAGAAGTGTCGACGCATTCGCGGAATGCCAGAGAGTCCTTGGCTAGAGGATTCGCCTCGCTCGCGCCCTACCGACCGCCCGCCATCGCGTCCTCATAGCACCGAAGGCAGCGCTCCGCCGCCCCTTCCCATGTCAGGCGGTGCAGCTCCAATCGCCCGTGCTGGCCCAGCGTTTGCGAAAGCGGCGGGGGCTTGAGCCCCCCGGCGATCTTGTTGGCCCCCTCGTCGCTAACCCCGAAGTCGACCCTGTGCCCCTGGGCGAGCGCCCCTGCCGCGCCCATAAAATCCTGCTCGCTCTGCGGACAGCTGAG
>CALMIW010000133.1 GCA_937864275.1 uncultured Dehalococcoidia bacterium | reverse complement strand
GCCATCACCGGACCGTCGTCCGTCACCTGGACTATCGCGTCCAACGTCAACTAGCACCGCTCACTCGCGGCTTCTCCCTCCCCCTCGCGGGGAGGGGGAAGCACGAGGAGCCGCTAGCTGAATTGGCCGTAAGACAGGAATGGAGCAAACAATGACGAAAGTTCTCAAGTTGCTCGGTGGCGGTTGGCTTGCTGCGGTTCTGGGCGTTGTCCTGTTCGCGGCGAGTGGTGCGCTTGGCGCTACCACCGTCTCGGCAGAATCACCCCCGAACCCGCCGGCCCGCTTCGTCGGCTCGGTAAAGGTCGACGGAGCAGCCCCGGCAGCGGGGACGCTTATCGAAGCTCGCATCGGGAGCGCCACGTGTGGCGCGTCGACGGTGTTCATGGCTGGTGGCGAGGCGCGCTATACGCTCGACTCCCCCGCCCTGGATCCCGGCGCCAGCCCGAACTGCGGCGTCGATGGCGCTGTCGTCTCGTTCTACATCGGCGGCAAGAAGGCCAATGAGACCGGCAGCTGGGCTAACTACCAGCTCAACACGGTCAACCTGACCTACACCACCCCGACGCAGACCGCGACCGCGACCCCGAAGCCGCCGACTACGGGTGACCCTGTTGCCTCGAGGGGTAGCAGCTCGGACAGCTGGTTGTTCGCTGCACTCGCCCTCGGCGCCCCCGCCTTCGGCGTTGGCGGCGCGACCGTGGCCCGCCGCAGCCGCTAAACGGCTCAGGCAATTACGGAAAACAAAGAGCCCCGCTTCGGCGGGGCTCTTTGTTGTGTATCGAGTTTTATCGAGTTTCTCGTGCAGAAGGGTCGGTTAGATGCGGCTGGCGCGGGCCGGCTGCGCGCCGGCGGCTGCGAGCGCGCGGCCGAGGCGTTCGGCCGTGAACGGCTTCTGGACGAGGCCCGCGATCCGGCGCTTCACATCCGTGTCGATGTGGGAGTCGGCGGCGTAGCCGGTGCAGACAACCACCGGCAGGTCCGGGCGGATGGCCGTGAGCGCGCGGAACGTTTCGCTGCCGGTCATCCCCGGCATCACCAGGTCCAGGAGGACGGCGGAGAAGCGGTCCGGGCGGGCCCGGAGGATTTCGACCGCGGTGGAGCCCCCGGGTGCTTCGACAACGTTGTAGCCAAGCTCCGTCAGGGTGGCGGTGGTCGTCCGGCGGACCATGGCATCGTCATCGATGACGAGGACGAGGTTGCCCTCGCCGGCGTTGAAGGCATCGGCCGGTGCGTCGTCTGTAGCGTAGTCGAGCAAGGGCAGACTGATGGTGAACTGTGTGCCTTCGCCGGGGGCGCTGCGCAGGGCGATGTCGCCGTGGTGCCCCTGGATGATGCCGTAGGTGATTGCCATGCCGAGGCCGGTGCCGGAGCCCGAAGGCTTCGTCGTGTAGAACGGCTCGAAGATGCGCATGCGGGTTTCTTCGTCCATGCCGGGGCCCGTGTCGGTGATGGTGAGGACGGCGACGGCGCCTTCGATGGCAAGCGAGACGTCGATGCTCCCGCCTTCCGGCATTGCGTCGCGGGCGTTGAGGACGATATTCGTGAGCGCCTGCTGGAGCTGGCCGGCGTCGCCTTCGACGAGGACCGGCGTGGGCGGGAGCGAGCGGGAGACCGCGATCTTGGCGTGCATGGTCGGTTCGGCGAGTTGCAGCGTGTCCTCCGCGACGGTGCGGAGATCGACGCGGCCGAAGCGTGCCAGGCCGCCGCGCGAGAAGGAGAGCAGACGCCCGGTGAGGTCCGCTGCGTGGCGCGCCGCGTCTTCGATGAGGGCGAGGTTCTCGCGTTCCTCCGCGTCCATGTTCGGCGAGCGCTTGAGGAGGCCTGCGAAGCCAAGGATCGTGGTCAGCAGGTTGTTGAAGTCGTGCGCGACCGCGCCGGCCATCGCCCCGAGAGAGTCCATTTTCTGGCTCTGCATCAGCTGGCGGAGGAGGGCCTTGCGCTCGGAGACGTCGCGCGCCAGGACGAGGACTGCCTGGCGGCCGCCGAACGTGACCATGGAGGCGACGGCGTCGACGTCGATGGGGCTCCCGTCCGTGCGGAGGAAGCGGGCGTCGGTCAGGTGGTATTCGCCGTCGGAGACGGTGGCAGCGACGTTGCGCGCGAGTTCTTCAGCAGTGGAGTCGACGATGCGGTCGAGCGTCAGCGCGGCGAGCTCCTGGGGTGCGTACCCGAGGGCGCGCGAAGTGAAGGAGTTCGCATCGAGAATGCGGAGGGACTTCGGGTCGAAGAGGAAGATCATCTCCTCCGCCTGGGCGACGAGGGAGCGGTATTTGAGTTCGCTCTCACCCAGGGACTCCAGGGCTGACGCTTTCTCGAGCGCGAGGGCGAGCGGGCGGGTGAGCGTCCCCAGGAGCTCGGCGTCTTCGGTGGTGAAACGGCCGGTGCCTTCGCCCCAGAGGGAGACGGCGCCGCGGACGGTGTCGTGGACGACGAGCGGCGCCCGGATGGCGGAGTAGACCCCGACATCCATCAGGTGCAGATGGCGGACGTTTGGCGCGGCTTCGGTGCGCGAATCGACCACCAGCTGGGGCGTGGGTTGGCGCAGCATCCGGGCCGTGTGCATCTCTTCCAGGCGGAAGTCATTGGGCAGCGCGGCGGCGGCCGAGAAGTCGGTGTCGATGGCGAGGAGGCGG
>CALMIW010000132.1 GCA_937864275.1 uncultured Dehalococcoidia bacterium | reverse complement strand
TCATTTCGAGGATTGATGGTCACCACCGGAGAGCACTCGGTGGTCCCGTAGCCTTCGACCACGGCGACCCCCATCTGCTCCCATTTGAGCTGGATCTCGGGGTCTATCGCGGCGCCGCCACTCGCGATCATCTCGAGCTTGCCTCCGAAACGGCTCAGCACGCTCCGGAAGAGTTTGCGGCGGACGTTCTCCGGGAGCGGGGTCGCCACCTTGCGCAGGCGGTTCAGCAGCTTGAGCTTGCCCTGGGCGGCCGCCTCGCGCTCGATCCCGTTCATCAGCAGGGTGAGCACCTGGGGGACGCCCATGATGAAGGTGGGCTTCCATTCCTGCATCGTCCGGGAGAGCGCCGCCGGCTGCCGGCTCGCGGGGTAGCACACGGCAGCGCCGACGTGGAGCGAGGCGAAACAGCCGCCGATCTGCTCGAACATATGGCTGAGGGGAAGGAGCGACAACATGCGCGTGTCCCGTCCGATTGGGAGGACGGCGATGCCTGCCCGGACGTTCGCGACGATGTTGCCGTGGCTGAGCACGACGCCCTTGGGGTCGCCCGTGGTGCCCGAGGTGTAGATGATTTCGGCGATGTCGCTCGCGGCGAGCGGCGCGGGGACCACCTTGCCGTTCACCGGCAGGTTCATCGTCTCGAAGGCGTAGGACGGGATCTCGAGCTCGCGCAGCGTCTCGGCCTGGCTCTTGCCGGCGAAGGCGATCACTGGCTCCGTCTGGTGCACCACGCGCTCCACGAAGTCGCGCGTCGAACGCACATCGAGCGGGACGACGACCGCTCCAGCCAGGAACGAACCGAACATTGCGGCGACCCAGTCGGGCTGGTTGGGGGCCCAGATGACGACCCGGTCGCCCTTCTTCACGTCGTGCTCGCCCATGAACTTCGCATAGGCGTGGGCGCGTTCTTCGAGCTTCGCGTAGTTGTACTTCACGGTCCGCACACCCACGCGCATGGTCACGGCTGTGCGTCCGGAGAAGTCTTTGACTGAGTGATCGAGCAGATCGACGAGTGTGTTCATTTTTCCTGGAGCGAGCGAGCGAACTCGCGCACCCTCTGGTCGGCTCCTTCCAGGATTGGACGGAAGTGGCTGAAGCAGAGCGTTTCGAAGTCCAGGGCGGCGAGCTTCTGGACCGAGGCGGTGGCTTCGGCCATGTCCTGCGTGAACAGCCGGCTTGGGAGCATCAGCCGGCCGAACTTGTACTGCATCGCGTCGCCGACGAGCAGCATTCCCCGGTTCGGGAAGTAGAGCGAGATGCTGCCCGCGGTGTGGCCCGGGGCATGGACGATGCGCATGCCGCCCAGGGCGGGCAACTCGTCGCCGTCGTCGAGGATGACATCGACGCGCGCGGCGCCGGGGTCGTTCCGGCGGAGATAGGGCTCGCAGATCCTCGCGAGGAGGGGGTGCGTGAACGGGTTGGGGAGCTGCTCGCCGCTTTCGACGTGCGGCGCCTCCGCGAGGTGGACGCCCGTCCGAGCGGACACGTACTCCTGGATCTCCGGCAACCCGCCGACGTGGTCCAGGTGGTAGTGGGTGATGACGATGTGCTTGATGTCCGAAGGGGAGCGGCCGAGTTCCTCCACGGCCCTGAGGATGCGCGCGCCGGAGCCGACCGAGCCGGTATCGATCAGGGTGATGTCGTCTTCAACGAGGAGGTAGGCCTTGGAGCCGCGCGTGCGTACCTGGAAGACCCCGGGGAGCACCTCGACGGCGGAGCGAAACGGGGCCGGCTTGCGTTCTTCCCAGCGGGCCTGTGCCTCGCTCCAGCGCGCCTGGGCGGTCTCCCATCGCTCCTGGAGCGTCGGGCGCGGCACGCGTTCGGGTCTCGTCATTCCAAAAGAATAGCAGGTGGGCTTGGAACAGGTGGGGGAAGGGTTTGGGTGGAGCCGCGAGCGCCCGAGGGCAATGGAAGCAGAGCAGTAGGAGAAGGGACAACCGGGCGCTCGCGTGCTCCGGTGGGACATGTGAATCCTATCACAATCACCTCGGGCCCCGGGAGTGCCGTATCATCGAAGTTACGAATAGGGTCATTCACCTAAACCCGAATTCCGTTCGCTTGCGGGAGGTTGACGGCTAGGCCACAATCAATCGCGCATTACTCTCATTGCGCCGGGTTCGGCGCGTCTAAAACGAAAGCAGGAAAAGCCACTATGGTGATCACCCTCTCCGACAGCGAGCGCGAGGCCGCATGGCGCAAGGAAGTCCGGGACTTCATCCAGCGGGAGGCCCCGGCGGCACTCAAGTCCGGCGCCGATGAAGGCGGCGAGAACTCGCTCTTCGGGCGCATGGGCGCCATCAAGGAATGGCGGGAGAAAGTTGCCGCGAAGGGCTGGATCGCGCCCTCCTGGCCGAAGCGCTTCGGCGGCGCCGACATGACGGTCGCCGAGCAGTTCATCATGAATGAGGAGTTCGCCGAGTCCGGCGTGCCGGGCAACCTCGGCGGCTTCGGCGTCATGATGATCGGGCCGACCATCATCGAGCACGGCACCGAGGAACAGAAGGAAGAGCACCTCACCAAGATCCTCAAGGGCGAAGTGATCTGGTGCCAGGGCTATAGCGAGCCGGGCGCCGGCTCCGACCTCGCCAGCCTCCAGACCCGCGCCGTCCGCGATGGCGACGACTACGTCATCAACGGCCAGAAGATCTGGACTACCGGCGCCCAGTTCGCCGACATGATGTACATGCTCGTCCGCACGGACCCGGATGCGCCGAAGCACCGCGGCATCACCTATC
>CALMIW010000131.1 GCA_937864275.1 uncultured Dehalococcoidia bacterium | reverse complement strand
CTGACGGCGGGCTGAACCCTACTTCGGTTCCACGCCGGCGAACTCCATCTCCACGCGTTCGCCTTCGAAGGCGCGTTTGAGGCGGCGGCGGAGCTCGGCTTCCACGGTCCAGCGCTTCGCGGGGCGGGCGTCGCCTGCGATCTTGAGGCCTACCTGGCCGCCCGGGAGCGCGCGCCCGGCAACGACCTTCGGGCGAGTCACGAGGTCCGCGGCGCGCTCGGCGCCGAAATCCTCGCAGACCTTGCGGACGAGTTCGCCCGCCCGGTCGGACTCGCGGAACGGCACCTCGATCTCGACCACCAGCCGGTTCAGCCCGGCAGTGCGGTTGGTGGCTACGCTGATGGCGCTGTTCGGGATGGTGTGGACGTTGCCATCCCCATCGCGGAGGACGGTGCGGCGCGGGTTGATTTCGACAACTTCGCCGGTGATATTCGCGACCGTGACCGTGTCGCCGACGGCGTACTGGTCCTCGGTGAGGATGAAGAGGCCGTTGAGGACGTCTTTCACCAGCGTCTGAGCGCCGAGGCCGAGGGCGATGCCGACGATGCCGACGCTCGCGACGAGCGCGGAGACGTCGAGGCCGAATTCGGACAGGATGAGGCCGGTGGCGACGAAGACGAGGAGGACGCGGAATCCCCAGTTGAGCGTGTTGGCGAGCGTGCGGACGCGCCGTTCGATGGCGGCGCGCTCTTCGAAGCGGCTCCCAACGGCGCGCGTGATCGCCTGGCTGAGCACTTTCGAGACGAAGAGCTGGAAGACGAGGGCGATGACAACGAGGAACCCAAGAGCGAAGAAGAGCCGGACGACGTGGCCCTCGTCCCAGATTCCCCAGTCCTCGATTCCCTGGAGCGTCGCGAGGAATGGGCTCACGCGGGCACCAGCTTCGCGTAGCTCTGGAGCAGCCGGCGGGTGCCGGCGGATTCGAAGGCGACGACGTACTCGATGTCGCTGCCGTTTTTCTGGGCGCTGACAATGACGCCGGTCCCGAACTTCGGGTGCGCGACCCGGTCGCCGGCCGCCCACATAGAGTTCTCCGCAGGCTCGACGTTTTCGAACATGGAGGGCGCGGCGGCCGCCTCGGCGTAGGAGCGCGGAGTGCTGCCGTACGGCCGCTTCGTGTGCGCCGGCACGTCGTTCAGGAAGCGCGAGGGGGGGTTCGCCGCCTGCTGGCCAAATGAGAAGCGGCGGTAGGATCGGGACAGATAGAGGAGGTCCATGGCGCGCGTCATGCCGACGTAGCAGAGGCGACGTTCTTCTTCCATCTGGCGCGGGTCGTCGAACGAGCGGATGTGGGGCAGGACGCCCTCTTCGAGGCCGATGAGAAAGACGACCGGGTATTCGAGTCCCTTGGCGGCGTGAAGCGTGATGAGCGTGATGGCGGGCGTGCCCTCGCGAAGCTCATCGACATCGGCGACGAGGGCGACGTCCTGGAGGAAGGCGGCAAGGTCGCCCTGTTCGCCGCCGACTTCTTCGTACTCACTCATCAGGGAGCGCAGTTCGAGGACGTTCTCGATGCGGTCTTCGGCGTCCTCGCCGCCATCCTGCAGGTACCTGGCGTAGCCGGTGAGCGTGAGGACCTGGTCCAGCAGATCGGGGAGGGGGCGGCCGGCATCGGCCTGGAGGCGGTTGATGATGTGGACGAAGCCAGCGACCGCAGCGGCGGACCGCCCGGTGATGGCCGCGCCAAGGCCGCCTGCGACGCCCTCGCAGGCATCCCAGAGGGTGACGCCGTTCTCTCGGGCGAACTCATCAAGCCGATCGACGGTCTTATCGCCGATGCCACGGCCGGGGACGTTGATGACGCGAAGGAGGCTGGCCTCATCGCGCGGGTTCTGGGCAAGCCTGAAGTAGGCGATGAGGTCCTTGATCTCGCGGCGCTGGTAGAAGCGCACGCCGCCGATGAGCCGGTAGGGGATGCGATGGCGGACCAGCGCTTCTTCCACTGCGCGGGACTGGGCGTTCGTGCGGTACATGACGGCGATTTCGCCGAAGCTGCGGCCTTCGGTGGCGAGGCGGGTAGCCTCCTTCGCGACGAATTCGCCCTCTTCCTCGTCGCTGTAGGCGGCGGAGGGGGGGAGGGGGGCACCCCCCCCGCGCTCGGGCCCGAGCCTGCGCGGGGGGCGGGCGGGGGTCTTTCC
>CALMIW010000130.1 GCA_937864275.1 uncultured Dehalococcoidia bacterium | reverse complement strand
GTCCCGACGTTTACGTGCGGCTTCGTCCTCTCAAATTTCGCCTTCGCCATTGATGGATTCCTTTCCTGGTGTGGAGCCTGCTAAGGGGTGGTTACGACGCCGACTGCTTGGTGAGCTGTGCGGCGACGTTCTTGGGAACTTCTTCGTAGTGATCGAATTCCATGCTGTAGCTCGCGCGGCCCTGCGAAAGAGAACGCAGGTCCGTCGAGTACCCGAAGGTCTCGGCGAGCGGGACCATGGCATGGACAATCTGGGTCTTACCCATCGAATCCGTGCCCATGATGATGCCGCGGCGCGAGTTGATGTCGCCAACAACCGACCCGAAGTAGTCCTCCGGGCAGCGCACTTCGACCTTCATGATCGGTTCGAGGATGACGATGCCGGCCTTGCGGGCGGCTTCCTTCACGCCGATGGAACCGGCGTTCTTGAAGGCCATTTCGGAAGAGTCGACGGCATGGAAGCTGCCGTCGAGAAGGCTGACCTTCACATCGAGGACGGGGTAGCCCGCGAGGATGCCGCCCTGGAGCGCTTCCTTGGCGCCCTGGCCGACCGCCGGGATGTACTCCTTGGGCACGGCTCCACCGACGATCTTGTTCTCGAAGACGTAGCCCATGCCGCGCTCGAGCGGTTCGACTTCGAGCTCGACGACACCGTACTGGCCGCGGCCACCGCTCTGGCGGACGAACCGCCCCTCGGCGCGGGCCTTCTGGGTGATCGCTTCGCGGTAGCTCACTTGCGGGCGGCCAACGTTGGCTTCCACTTTGTGCTCGCGCTTCATGCGGTCGACGATGACTTCGAGGTGGAGTTCGCCCATGCCCGAAATCAGGGTCTGGCCGGCTTCCTCGTCGAAGGTCCAGTGGAAGGTCGGGTCCTCTTCGGCCATCTTGCCGAGCGAGATGCCGAGCTTGTCCTGGTCTTCCTTGCTCTTCGGCTCGAGCGCCACGCGGATAACGGGCTCGGGGAAGGTGATGTTCTCGAGGATGACCGGGTGCTGCTGCTCGCAGAGGGTGTCGCCAGTGAAGGTCTGCTTGAGACCGACCACCGCGGCGATGCCGCCCGTGCCGATCTCCGGGATTTCCTCACGCTGGTTGGCGTGCATCAGGAGGAGGCGGCCAACCCGCTCGCGCTCGTCCTTGGTGGAGTTGTAGACGCTTTCGCCCGCCTTGAGCACGCCGCTGTAGACGCGGATGTAGGCGAGCCGCCCGACGAACGGGTCGGTCACGATCTTGAACGCGATCGCGCTCAGCGGTTCGGTATCAGAGACAGCGCGCTCGACTTCGCCGCCGTGCTTCGGGTCGATGCCCTTCACCGGCGGGATGTCGATCGGGCTCGGCAGGGAGGACACGACAGCGGCGGGCATGGGGTGGAAGCCCTTGTTCTTGAGTGCCGAGCCGCAAAGCACCGGGACCGCGAGGCTCGCGAGCGTCGCGCGGCGGATGGCGGTCTTCAACTCGTGGGTGCCGATGTCGTGGCCCTCGAGGTAGCTGATGGCGATCTGGTCATCGACGTTGCCGATGCCCTCGATGAGCTTGTCGCGCGCTTCGGCCGCGGCCTGCTGCAGGTGCTCGGGGATGTCGCGGCGCTCGGGCTTGTCGCCCTTCTCGCCGCCGAACCACCACCAGCACATCTCGACAAGATCGATGCAGCCATCGAATTCCGATTCGGAGCCCACCGGGATTTGAATCGGCAGC
The DNA here is from genome assembly GCA_937864275.1 of uncultured Dehalococcoidia bacterium. GTDB lineage: Bacteria > Chloroflexota > Dehalococcoidia > Tepidiformales > Tepidiformaceae > Amarobacter. The sequence continues at coordinate 3,499 of CALMIW010000130.1, read as the reverse complement.
GGGTTTCCGCCGAGGCGGTCGATCATCATATCGACGGTCCGCCAGAAGTCGGCGCCGGTGCGGTCCATCTTGTTCACGAAGGCGATACGCGGGACGCCGTAGCGGTCGGCCTGGCGCCACACGGTCTCGGTCTGCGGCTCGACACCGGCGACCGAGTCGAAGACGACGACGCCGCCGTCGAGGACGCGCAGGTTGCGCTCGACTTCAGCGGTGAAGTCGACGTGGCCGGGGGTATCGATCAGGTTGAAGTGGTGGTCGTTCCACTCGCACGAAGTCGCGGCCGAGGTGATGGTGATGCCCCGCTCGCGCTCCTGCTCCATCCAGTCCATGGTGGCGGCGCCTTCGTGGACTTCGCCGATCTTGTAGGTCTTGCCGGTGTAGAAGAGGACGCGTTCGGACACGGTCGTCTTGCCCGCATCGATGTGGGCGATGATTCCGATGTTCCGGATGCGTTCGAGGTCAATGGTGCGGGGCATGGGACTCCAGCAGCCTTTCGCTTACCAGCGGTAATGGACGAAGGCGCGGTTCGCTTCGGCCATACGGTGGGTGTCGTCGCGGCGCTTGATGGCAGCGCCGGTGTTGTTGGCAGCGTCGAGGAACTCGCTGGCGAGCTTCTCGCTCATGGAGCGGCCGTTGCGGCTCCGGGCGGCGTTCAGGAGCCAGCGCATCGAAAGCGCGAGCCGTCGATCGGCGCGAATTTCGACCGGCACCTGGTAGGTGGCGCCACCGACGCGGCGAGGCTTCACCTCGAGCACGGGCGTGGTGTTGCGCACCGCCTGCTGAAAGACGTCCAGCGGGTCGCGGCCCGTCTGCGTCTGGATGCGGTCGAACGCGCCATAGACGACGCGCTCCGCGGTGCTCTTCTTGCCGCGGGTCATCACCTTGTTGATGAGGACCTGCACGGTGGGCGAGCTGAAGCGCGCATCGGGCGGCGTCGGGCGCCGTTCTGGGCGGTTGCGTCGAGCCATTGTCGAAGACTCCTGTCAGGCCTTTACTTCTTGCGGCCGGCGGCCTGGGCGTTCTTGCGGGTGCCGTACTTGGAACGGCCCTGCTTTCGGTTGTTCACGCCGGTCGCGTCGAGCGCGCCACGGACGATGTGGTAGCGCACACCCGGGAGGTCCTTCACGCGGCCACCGCGCACGAGCACAACGGAGTGCTCCTGCAGGTTGTGGCCTTCGCCCGGGATGTAGGCGGTCACTTCGATGCCGTTCGAAAGACGGACGCGGGCCACCTTGCGGAGGGCCGAGTTCGGCTTCTTCGGCGTCTGGGTGCGCACCTGGGTGCACACGCCGCGCTTCTGCGGCGACCCGGACTTCCCACCGACTTTGGTGAGCCGGTTGGAGTGCGAGTTGAAGCTGAAGAGCAGGGCAGGCGCGCCGGACTTCTTCGTCTTCGGCGTGCGTCCCTTGCGGACGAGCTGGTTGATGGTCGGCATCGCTGCTCCCCTGCATTGGGCATTTCGGGCGGCCTGAATACAGAAACCGCGGTGTCCTGGCCGTTTGGGGCCTTCTTGTTCTGGGCACGAAAACAGGCCGAAAAGCCTGTTCGTGAACAGCGCCCCGGCCACGTTGCGGGCCAGAGCCGTCTTCAAGCACTCAGCTTCGCGACCTGCGCAAACTGATAAAGTTCGCCAGTCAATAAGCGCCGAATGAGAAGAGTACCACAGCGATAAGTGCTGTCAACTTCAGGGCAGACTCGCGACGGGCCTCCGCGCCTCCCTAGAATACCGCCTCATGGATTCGATTTCGAACGCCGAAGCGCGCCGTATCGCCCTCGCGGCGCAGGGCTTCGGCGAGCCCCGGCCCCGTCGCCCCGGGCTGGAGGAGATGCGCCGGACGATCGACCGTCTGAAGCTCATCCAGATCGATTCCGTCAACGTCCTGGTGCGTGCCCATTACCTGCCGTTCTTCTCTCGCCTCGGACCGTACCGGCGGGAGATGCTGGACGATCTGGCCTACCGGGAGCGGTACGTGTTCGAACAGTGGGCGCACGAAGCCTGCTTCGTGCCGATGGCGGACTACCCGCTGCTCAGGCACCGGATGGAACGCGGACACCGCTGGGGGCGCCGCGCGATCGGCGCCGAACGGCTCGCCTACTTCGCCTCGGTCCTGGAGAAAGTGCGCCAGGAGGGGCCGGCGCAGGCGGGCGAGGGGGATGGCAAGCGGTCCAGCCATGGATGGGGGGGCTGGAGCCAGGCCAAGATGGGACTCGAATACCAGTTCGCCCCCGGCCGGCTGGCGGTGAAAGACCGCCGCAACTTCGCGCGCGTGTACGACGTCGCGGAGCGCGTGTTCGAACCATCGGTCCTCGCCGCACCCGGCCACCGAGAGGAGGACGCGCACCGCCAGATGGTCGTCAACGCGCTGGACGCGCTCGGCGTCGCGACCGTGAACGACCTCGCGGACTACTACCGCATCCTGGTGGGCGAGGTCGCCCCGCGGATCGCGGAACTCGTCTCCGCCGGCCTGGCGCGTCCGGTCGCGGTGGAGGGCTGGAAGGGGCGTGCGTTCCTCGCGCCGGGGATCGACCGGGCGCCCGAGGTGAGCGCGCGGGCACTCCTCAGCCCGTTCGACAACCTGGTCTGGGACCGGGCACGGACGGAGCGGCTGTTTGGCTTCTACTACCGCATCGAGTTCTATACGCCCCCGGAGAAACGGGTGTACGGCTACAACGTCCTGCCCTTCATGGATGACAACCGGCTGGCGGCGCGGGTAGACCTCAAGGCGAACCGCCAGGCTTCAGCGCTCCAGGTGCAGGCGGCCCACCTCGAACCCGGCGCGCCGGCGGCGAAGACCGCGGCATCGCTGACCTCGGAGCTCAAGGCGATGGCGAAGTGGCTTGGGCTGGAGCGCGTGGAGGTGGCGCCGAAGGGCGACCTCGCGCCACGGCTGGCAGCCCGGTTCGGCGGGGAATACGCGGTCTGCTTTCGCGCCCTAAAGCGTCCCGCCCAACGGACACCGAACCCTCCGGGGCGCCACCCTTCGCCAGCGGACGATGTGTCCGTTAGTTAGGGTAGGCGGCCTCCTGACCAAGGGTTCGCCAAGCGACATTGTCCTCCCCGTCGCACGGGGCGTCCCATCCCAATGGGGCGCCCCACCCCCACTCCATAGCGGCCGGCCCGGGCGGGGCCGGCCTCACCCGAGCTTTCCTGTCCTCCTTTCGCCTTTCGATATGGCTGATACCATGGAAAACTGGTGGTCGGAGCGCCCCGCGGGACAGGAGCACAAGTGACGCAGGAAGAATATTCGGCCGTATGCCCGTATCTCGGCCTTGCCGATGACGCGGACTCCCACGCGACCTACGCGACGGAAGCACACCGGTGCTATCGGCTCCCCAATCCAACTCGCATTGCCACGCCGCACCAGGAGAAGCACTGCCTGGGGGCGAACCATGTGACCTGCCCGGTCTACCTCGGTGAAGGCGTACCGCAGCCGAAGCCCGCTTCCGGCGCTAGATCGGAAGAGCGTCGTGTAGGGAAAGAGTGTAGATCTCGGTGGTC
>CALMIW010000129.1 GCA_937864275.1 uncultured Dehalococcoidia bacterium | reverse complement strand
GGGCCCGGCCAGGTTTTTGCGCAGCCCCGGGTGCCCGTCGCCCGCGACGCGGAACCCCGCGCCCCGTCCCAGGTCGCCGCCCCCCCGGGAAGGCCCGCCCTGCCGCGCCCCCCGGAACCGCCCCGGCAGCCGCCGCCAGATCGCCCGGTGCACGGAGTCCGGCAACAGGTCGCGCACTCGCCGAAGCAGGTCCGGCGAGCCCACGGCGACGTCCGGTTCCTTCCCCAGCGCGAGCGCCAGCAGCTGGTTGCCAAGCCCCCCGGAGTAGTCCGCCTGTTCGATCGTCCCGTGCAGCGCGAGCAGTATCACGTGGGCGCCGGAACCCGCCGCATCGAGGATCGCCGGCCACTCCGCATCCAGGGGCCGGAGCATGTCGCCAATCGCCGAGACGTTCGTCACCGTCCCGGAGAGCCGCTGCGGCGCCGCCAGGTAGTGGCCGGCCTTGTGCGTCCCGCCGTCCACGCAGAGGAAGACCCCGCCCCCGGGCCGCTCCCGCAGCAGCGCCGCCATCGCCTTCGAGCGCATGCCGACGCCCCGCCGCAGTGACGCGACCATCCCGAGCTTGTCCTTCGCGCTCTGCGGCTCCACCGTGTCGAACTCGAGCGGGTGCTTGCCGAAGCGCTTGCGGAAGCTCGCGTAATAGCCGTCCGGCCAGGAAGCCGGCTCCAGTTCGTCGTGCGTGCCCCAGGCGTTCACCTGCAGCACGCCCGGACGCCGCGTCAAAGGGATGTACGGTGGATCGACGAGGGTGAGCGGCAGGCCCGCCGCCGCCAGCGCGTCCCAGAACGGCGTGATCGCCAGGGCCGCGTGCGAGTTCCGCGCGTAGCCCATCTCCTCTTCCAGCCACTGCGTCCAGAAGTACATCCCGTGGAAGCCCGGGTTCGCGCCCGTGGCGAACGTCGGCCAGAGGCTGCCGTGCAGCGTGTCTCCATCGGAACGGACGGTTGCCCGCCCCGCCGCCTTCGCGAACCGCGCCAGGTTCGGCAGCTCCCCGCTCTCGAGCAGGTGCTCGAAGACCGTCGACTCCATCGCGTCCAGCGCGATGACGACGACGCGGGCGTCGTTCAAACCAGTCACCGGGCGGCTCCGGATGTCACCCCCCGAAGCTACCGGCGGCACCCGGTAGGGTCGAGACGATCGGTGGCCTGTCGCTCCCGCCACAATCCTGACACTATGCTGTCAGCTACACCGGCTTTTCCGTTCCCGCTCCTGACAAAATGGTGGCAGGAGCCGGGGCGCATGATACCGGGGCCGCGGGAAGAGACTCCCGCGAAGCATCCCCAACAGAAGGACCACCATGAACGTCACCAGGATCTCCCTCCAGCTCGCCAGCGAAAACCCGCAGCGCCTCGCCGCGTTCTACCGCGATGTCGTCCAACTCCCGGCCCAACCCGAATTCGGCGACCACGCCTTCGCTCTCGGCCCCGCCGGCACCCTCTTCGTCGTCGACCACTCCCAGGTGGCCGGGCCAACCCGCGAACCCGCCCGCGCCATCATCGACCTCCACCTCGAAGGCCTCGACGACGAGCAGGCTCGCCTCGAAGCCGCCGGTGTCAGCTTCGCCCGTAGCAAGGGCGTCGAATACTGGGGCGGCGTCATCAGCACCTTCGACGACCCGGACGGCAACCTCGTCCAGCTCATGGAATTCCGGCCCGAACTGGCCCGCCCGGAGGGCGAAGCCGCGGCCGTAGCCTGACCGCCAGCCGGCTTCCGCCGGCCCGTCATCGCGAAGGAGGACACCCACGATGCCAGCGACACTCCCCGAGACACGACCCGCCCGCGAAATGCGCGTGAACGACTTCGTCATGACGATCACCAGCGAGCGCCCGGACGCGCTCCACCGCTTCTATCGCGAGGTGGTCGCCCTGCCCGACGCACCGAAGTTCGGGACGGCCGTCCGGGCGGCCGGGGCGGTCATCACCTTCCACGGCCACAGCCAGGTGAAAGGCGGGGCGAAAGAGCCCCAGCGCCACTTCACCAGCCTCCTCGTGGACGATATCTCCGTCGAGCAGGCCCGGATCGAAGCCCAGGGCGTCAGCTTCATCCGGCGCAAGGGCCGGGAGCCATGGGGCGGCATCGTCTCCACCTTCCTCGACCCCGACGGCAACTACGTCCAGCTCATCCAGTACGCGCCCGAACCCCACGACGCGCTGAGCGACTCCCGCTGGGCACCGCGGGGAACAGGCAAGCCCTTGCCGCCCGATTACCTCCGCACGCCGCCGGCCGGCGGCCAGCACGCCTTCTCCCTCGTGGGCGAAGCCTAGGTGCGCCGCGCCGACCGCCTCTTCCAGGTCATCCAGCTCCTGCGCCGCCGCCACGTCATCACCGCGGCGGTCATCGCGCAGGAGCTGGAGGTCTCGGAACGCACCGTGTACCGCGATATCGCCGACCTCATCCGATCGGGCGTCCCGATCGCCGGTGAGGCCGGCGTCGGCTACACGCTCCGGCGCGGATTCGACCTCCCACCGCTGATGTTCACCGAAGAAGAAATCGAAGCCCTCGTCCTCGGCACGCGCGTTGTCAGCAGCTGGGCAGACGAAGGCCTCGCCAAAGCCGCTGAATCCGCCCTCGCCCGCATCGAGGCGGCCCTCCCTGACAAACTGAAGGCCCGCCTCACCGGCTCCCGCCTGTTCGCGCCCTCGTTCCACGTCCCCCAGCATGTCGCCGCCGCGCTCTCCGACCTCCGGCGCGCCATCGATGACCGCCGCCCGACCCGGCTCGACTACGTCGACAACGACGGCGCCCGCACCGAGCGAGTCGTCCGCCCGCTCGGGCTCTTCTTCTGGGGCAACCGCTGGACGCTGACCGCCTGGTGCGAACTCCGCGACGACTTCCGCGACTTCCGCCTGGACCGCATCCAGGGGATGACCATGCTCGAGGAGCGCTTCGAGCCCGAACCCGGGAAGACCATCGAGGACTTCTTCGCGCGCTGGGAAGAGCACGAGTAACAGCCCTCGCTCCCATCCCGGGAGAAGGGGGGTTGTGGGCCGAAGCGGCATCGGCCCCCGTTTGGATGGGACTCCTACTTCTGCTTCACCGCCTCGAACACCACCGTCAGGCTCACCACGCGGAGGTTTGCCTGTGCGTTGATCACCTCCCACACCAACTGGTTCGTGGTCATCGTTGCAGTGACCTTTTCATCCTTGAACTCGGCCCGGATCTCGTTCCAGTGGTTGATGATTGCCGGCTCGCCAGGGTTTCCGTGAGCGCCGCTTTCGTCGCTGCCCGTCAGGATCGGCCCGGTGAGCAGGAAGAAGTTGTCATGCGAAGTCGGCGGGAGAAGCCCACCCCACGGCTCATATGGCCGGGAATCGGCGACGCCCCTGCAGTACCTGCTGCCGGTCCCGTCGGCATCCGGACCACAGACCAGCGCCTGGCGCCGCCCGGGTTCACTCCCTCTCACAGGTGTCGTTTGCACCTCGAACGTGCAGGTGCCGCCGGACTCGCACTTCCGCCCGAACGGGTACAGGTCGTCTTCGTTGTAGATCTGGACGAGCTCGGCTGACCCCCCCGTCATCCGCCAACTGACGATCTGATAAACACCTTCGATGTCCGCTTTGGCCGTCGCTGTGCCGAAGTGGACGCGCACGACGTCGGTCCCTGGCATCAGTTCGTCGCCATTCAGCAGCGCAATTCGGCGGGGCGCCTTTTCGAGCTGCACGTTCACGGGGAGCGGTTCGGCGCGCGGGTCGTCGAACTCGACCGTTCCAGTGAGCTGGAGCGTGAGCGCGGCCTTACTTTCGAAGGTCTGTTGCTGTTCGGCGCCGGGCTCCAGGCCGCCGTCGAACCAGCTCAGTTCCTGGGCGCTCAAACGCGCTCGCCCGGCGCGATCAGGAGGACGCTGGTGTAGAAGTTCCCCGTCTTATCGCCGAGGAGCTTTTTCGCATCCTCGGTGAGGGAGAATGTTGCCGACTCTCCGTTCGGTCCTTGCAGGACAAGCTTGGCCCCGAATTCGGAGATGGGCGCATCCTCGGGGCGGCCACCCCAGACCTCCGGCGGAATCGACGCCTTCGGGATCGTGACGCGGATGGACTGGTACTGGGGCTGAGTGGCGGCGACGGAGACTGGCCAGTTCGAGGAGCCGTAGTGCTCGAAAGGCAGCCCGGAGGTGGGCTGGCTGGCACTGCGGCCCCCGCTCAGCCAGGTGGCGTGGAAGTCCGCACCCCCGGTCTTCAGGCGGAACGACATGAGGCGCTCAACCCCGGTGGGGTAGGCGCCCTCCGGCTGGGCGAGGTTGCCGGTGCCCCGGACGTGGAGCATCACCGGAGGGATACCCCCGGAGATGCTGTCGCAGCGTCCTGCGCAGTAGCCGCGGGTGCCTTCGGCAGCTTCGCGGATGGACTTGAAGAGGTAGTAGTCGGAGCCGCGGATGGCAGCGAACATCCCGACCGAGTAGGCGAACTGGGCGATGGTGAGGCCGTGCGCGGGGAGCATGCCCCTGCCCGCTTCTTTCATGAGGACGCTTTCTTCATACATGTCGAGCACAAAGCTCGTGCCGCTGATGCCGCCGGCCGAGGCGCCTTCCATCACCATGTACGCGTAGGGGTGCTCGTTTCCGGCCGTGTACCAGCCGTTGACCCAGTCCAGGATCTGGTCGGCGGCTGCAAACGCGAAGGACAGGCCCACGGCGCCGGGGATGAGCCCCGAGGCAGCGAGTGCAACCGGCAGCCAGCGGACGATCCAGTCGACGTTCTGTTTCAGCCAGTCGACAATCGCCAGCCGCTCCATGGCCCGGACCGAGTAGAACCGCAGGGTCCTCTGCACGGCCGTCGTGCCGCCGATGGGGTACCGGCCGTGGGCGAGTTCGTCCTTCACAAAGCGCTCTATGTCGCCCGGCATGTCCTCCGAATTGATGGCGATGTCGGCCCATTTCAACTCGCCGTAGGGCTTGAGCACGCGAATATCGAGGTCACCCAGTTGCTCCGCGTCGAGGAGCGCCTTCACGAGATCGATCCCCCACGGGGTGTAGTCGTGCATCGCGGTCTCGATCCACTGGTCGACGAAGTAGACGGAGACTTGCCTGTTCGCGTCGACGCTCTCCAGGTCGATGGTGGAGCGGAACGCCAGCCAATTCTGCTTGACCACGAAGAGCCGTTCGACTCCAGCAGCCCAGAGCTCGGACGGGCCCAGTTCCTCTCCCGTGGGGTTGGATGCCCCTTCGAAGAGACTGACCGGATCATCGAGC
>CALMIW010000128.1 GCA_937864275.1 uncultured Dehalococcoidia bacterium | reverse complement strand
CGGAAAGCCTGCCCGACGACCTGGACGATGACTAGCGCCAGGGCGCCCCGCGTCATCCTCGCCTCGGCCTCCCCCCGCCGCCGCGAGCTCCTCGCCGCCCTCATCGATGACTTCGCGGTCGTTCCCTCGGACGTCGAAGAGCTCCTGACCGGCGACGGCTTCGTCGATGCCGAACGCCTCGCCTTCGCCAAGGCGCGGGACATCGCGGACCGGCATCCCGGCGCCACCGTCATCGGCTCCGATACCGTCGTCTTCGATGAGGAGCGCAGTTTCGGGAAGCCGGACGACGCCGTCCACGCGATGGACATGTGGCGGCTGCTCCGCGGGCGCGTGCACGAAGTCGCGACCAGCGTCGCCGTCGTCGGCCCGGCCGGCGAACGCCAGCTCACCGAAGTCGCCGAGGTCGAGCTCACCGCCCTCTCGGACACCCAGGTCCACGCCTACGTCGCCTCCGGCCGCCCAATGGATAAGGCCGGCGGCTACGCTATCCAGGACGAAGACGTCCCCACCGTGGCGAGCCTGGAAGGCTGTTACTGCGCCGTCATGGGCCTCCCCCTCTGGGCCACGAAAGACCTGCTCGAAGCGTCCGGCATCGCCTGCCGCGAACCTGCCGCCACCTTCCCCCGCTGCGCCGAATGCCCGTCCCGCCCGGCCTAACACCCGTCACTCGTCATAACGCACCGGACTTTGCCAAGATCAACACGACCTGACATGCTTCGGCATGCGAGTACACTCGCCTTCAACGCTTGCGTCAGCCCACGCGCAGCGGCAATCCGGGGAGAGGTAGCGGAGGCCAGACGATGACCATGAACAGCAGCCTGGGGCGCGCCGCCAACGGCAACCACCACCAGATCCGCGTCCTCCTGGTCGATGACCACGCCGTCATCCGCCAGGGCCTCAAGATGCTCCTCGAAAGCCGCCCCGAAATCGAAGTCGTCGCCGATTGTGAAAACGGCCGCGAAGCCCTCCTCGCCGTCGAGCGCCTGAAACCCGACGTTGTCCTCATGGATGTCGTCATGCCCGGCCTGAACGGCATCGAAGCCACCCGCCAGATCCGCAAGGCCTCCTCCAGCACCCGCGTCGTCATCCTCTCCGGCTTCGTCGATGAGGAGCAGATCACCGGCGCCCTCCGCAACGGCGCCTCCGGCTACCTGGTCAAGAACAGCGACGTCTCCGAGCTGGTCCTCGCTATCCAGACCGTCCACCGCGGCAACCAGTACTACTCCGCCGCCCTCAGCGAAGGCTTCGATATCCCCGAACTCCAGCTCCAGGCCCGCCGCCCCGAGCAGAAGACCGGCATCGATACCCTCACCGCCCGCGAACGCGAGGTCCTCCAGCTCATCGCCGAAGGCCACACCAATTCCCGGATCGCCGAAGAGCTCGTCGTCAGCGTGAAGACGGTCGAGGCCCACAAGGCCCACATCATGGACAAGCTCAAAGCGAAGTCCCGCACCGACCTCATCCGCTACGCCCTCAAGCGCGGCATCGTCAAACTCGAAAGCGTCGCCGAAGCCGAAAAGTCCCTCGCCAACCTCGGCGGCAGCGACTAGGAAAACTCGAGCGGAGGCTAACTGGAGTGGCAAGTCTGTTGGAGTTGCGCGTGTCGTCGTACCGGTCCATCGACGACGAGCTTTGCCTGCGGTTTCCCGCCAACGTGCCGGTCGTGCTAATCGGCGAGAACAATGCCGGCAAGTCCAATATCCTTCGAGCGCTCGACCTAACGTTCGGAGATAGCTGGCCCGCCAGTCATCAGCCAGACGACCATGAGTTTTTCGGTCGTGAGAGAGAACAATCCGGCATCAATATTGAAGCTGATGTGGTCGGTGTCACTTCGACAGACCGGCGCGGGAATCAAACGAGTGTGAGACGCTACCGCATTCAATGTCCGATTCCCGGACAGAAGTCCGGGACTTCGTTCACTATGAGCACCGACGATCCATCGGTCACATTCCCGACCCGAGAGGCCCGGGCTCAACTCGCCTCCGTCTTGGTTTCAGCTGACAGACGACTCTCGCAGACACTTAGTTACGCTTCGCGTTTCACTTTTCTTTCTCGAGTGATGAGGGTCTTCCACGAAAGTCTTACGTCGGACGATTCCAGAGTGGAGCGCCTCCAAAATTCTTTCGAGGAGATTGTCAAAATCTTCCGAGAAGTGGAGTCGTTCGAAAAGTTTCGAGAGCACTTAACCGGTGAAATTCAGCAGCTAACCGGCGGCCTTGATTACGCGCTGGAAGTAGACTTTTCTGCATACGATCCTTCTCAGTTCTTTCATGCGTTGCGGGTGCAAGCCGTGGAGGGCGGCGAGGTGCGGAGTCTTGATGAACTCGGCTCGGGCCAAGAGCAGCTGCTTGCTCTCGCCTTTGCGAACGCATACGCGCGTTCATTCAAGGACAGCGGCGGACTGATCCTCCTCATCGACGAGCCGGAGGCTCATCTGCATCCGCAGGCACAGCGTTGGCTGGCGCGCAAGATACGGGAGTTAGCGAGTCAGGGAGTGCAGGTGGTTCTAACTACTCACAGCCCGGCATTCATTGACATCCTGGGACTATCGGGACTCTGCGTTGTGAGAAAGGATGGAAATGGTGGTACCTACCTCACCCAGCTTGGAAGGGCGGAACTGGCTGAGCATTGTGTTAAGCACGGAGCTGAAAAGGCCACGAAAGAGAACATCCTGCCGTTTTACGCAGCCGGAGCGACCGAAGAGCTCCTGGCCGGATTTTTCGCTCGACGCGTGATCCTTGTGGAGGGTCCCACCGAAGCCCAGGCGTTCCCCGTCTACCTTCGGGCGGTCGGGCTCGACACCGAAAAGTCGGGTATATCGATCCTTCCGGTGGGAGGAGTTGCCAGCCTAGCCCGTTGGTGGCGACTCTTCACTGCCTTCGGAATCCCGACATACGTGGTTTGGGACAACGACGTCTCTGCCGATTCCAAGGGAGTCACCCGTCGCGAACTCCTTGAATTGATGGGAGTGTCGGGAGAGCAGCGCGAGGCCCTCCTGAAGTCCCCAGGTCTCCATATCGAGGCGACATTTGCCATATTTGGAGAGAACTTTGAGCTTACTCTGCGCGAACGCTTAGGCGCCGACTACTCGCGTTGGGAGAACGAGGCCCGCTCAGAGCTAGCCGCTCAGTCCAAGCAACTCATCGCTCGTTATGCGGCGTCCAAGGCAGTCGAGCAGGGTCTTGGAGCACTGGAAGAGCCGTTTACGCTGTTAGCCGACGCAGTGCGTAAAGTTGGCTCCTAAAGCACAAACGTTCTTCTCCCCCTACAATGCCCTATCGCCCCGGGGAGTCGCGCTG
>CALMIW010000127.1 GCA_937864275.1 uncultured Dehalococcoidia bacterium | reverse complement strand
CCGCGGGTCGCCGCTCGCTGCTGTCGCTTCGGCGACGGCCTCCGTGAAGATCTCGCGGCTCCGTTCCAGCACGCCGCCGAGCAGTTCGTTCTTGTCGCGAAAGTGATACGAGACGAGCCCGCGGCTCACGCCCGCTTCGCGCGTGATCTCGTCGATCGACGTCTCGTTCCAGCCTCGGGCGGCCATCACCCGGACGGTCGCGTCGATGATCTCCCGCCTTCGGATAGCCGTGATGTTTGCGCGCGCCATGCGGCTCAGCCTCGAACTCAGGAGGTACGCGCCAGGGCCGGGCCGCGCCCAACCACCAGACTACCCGACCGTCCGCCTCCCCGCGACGGGGGCGTCGCCCTCGAGGTCGTCGAAGAACTGCAGTACCTCGCGCGCGTACGCTTCCGGGCGGAGCGCCGGCACGCCGTGGCCGGTCCCCCGGAACGTCAGGTAGCGGGCGCCGGGAAGCTCCCGCACCATCACGTCGGAAGCGCTCCGCACCGGGTCATCCTCGCCGATGCAGACGAGCACCGGCATGGTCAGGCGCTCGCCGATCACCGGGAGGAGGTCGCCGCGTTCGCGCCGCACCTTCGCGGCGCCGAGGTAGCCTTCGCGCGAGAGCCGCGAGAAGCGCTTGCGGATGCCCTGGGCGAGGAACGGGTCCGCCACGTCTTTCGCCGCTCGCTTGCCGAGTTCGTCCGTCCCGAACCGGTCGACGATCGCGCCCTGCGCGTCGATGAGCGCCTCGCGCTTGCGGTACTTCTCGTCGTAGTCGGGGTGCTCCGCCGCCGCCGAGGTGTCGCTCAGCACCAGCCCGGCCAGGCGTTCGGGCCAGGTCGCGGCGAACTGGAGCGCCACCATCCCGCCGAAGCTGCAGCCCGCCAGCGCGCAGATGTCCACCTCCAGGTGGTCCAGCAAGGCCTTCACGTCGTCCGCGAACTGCTCGATCGTGTAGGAGTCCAAGTCTTCCGGGGCCGTGGTGGCGCCATGGCCCCGCAGGTCCGGGGCGATGACCCGGTAGTCCTGGCTCAACTCGCCCGCGACGGGCAGCCACATCCGGTTGTCGCTCGTGAACCCGTGGAGGAGCACGACTGCGGGCGATTCAAGATCACCCGCCTCCTCATAGAAGATCGTGAAGTCATCGCGGCGAAATTCAGGCATCCGGCCATTCTATAGAGGAACGCAAGCAGCGGCAGGCATCGTCCCGGGCTCCGGCGGCTCGCCGGGCGGCCCCGCCGAATCTGCCGCCAGGGGGCGCCCAACGCCGCCGGCCTGCTCTTGCCGCCCTGTTGTGGCTCCCACACCGGCCCGGTAAACCGGCCCTTCCTCGTTTGATCGCCTCTAGGGCCGATGGTATAACTCGCCTTGCTACACGATTCACAAAGTAGCCCGGGCCACTTCGCGCCCGGGACCCGTCATGGGGAGGCCGGCTGGATGGAATTCGCAAATCTGCCGCACGACTTCGCCGAGACGTTGGAGCTCGTCTTCGTCGGTATCACCATCGTCGTATCGCTGGCCATCATGGTTGCCTTTGGCGCCTGGTGGCAGAGGTAACCGCAGATGGCCGTAGAAGCACCCGCAAAACCAACGCTCGCCGATAAGATCTACGACAAGATGTTCCATAACTACGTGTGGAAGTCCATCTTCCGCACGGGCTATCCGAACACGCCACGTAACCAGATGCTGGTGGTGGCGACGAACGTCTTCCTCCACCTCCACCCCACGCGCATCCACCGCACGCACGTGAAGATCACCCACACCTACTGCCTGGGTGGCCTCTCCTTCTTCATGTTCCTGGGCCTCACCGTCACGGGCATCCTCCTGATGTTCTACTACGTGCCCAGCGTCGAACGTGCCTACCTGGATATGCAGAACATCACCACGACCGTCCAGTTCGGCCAGTTGATGCGGAACATGCACCGCTGGATGGCCCACGCGATGGTCATCCTCGTCTTCATGCACATGATGCGCGTGTTCTATACGGGGGCGTATAAACCGCCGCGCGAATTCAACTGGGTGGTCGGTGTCATCCTCCTGGTGCTCACCTTCCTCCTCAGCTTCACCGGCTACCTGCTGCCGTGGGACCAGCTCGCCTTCTGGGCCATCACCGTCGGCACCAACATCGCCGGTTCCGCGCCAGTGCTCGGCCCCAAGACGCGCTTCTGGATGCTCGGCGGCTTCGAAGTCGGCGCCGACTCGCTCATCCGCTTCTACACCCTGCACGTCATCGGCCTGCCGCTCCTGGCCGCTATCTTCATGGCCGTCCATTTCTGGCGTATTCGCCGCGATGGTGGCCTCGCCCGCCCGCTTTAAGTCCAAAGCGGGCGCACCGGGCCACCCGGCCCAACTACCGAGAGAAGAGGGGATAGCATGGCAACCGCAGTCGTAGCCCGGCCCGTCGCCCGCCCACAGGCGCGCGCCCGAGACGAGGAAGTCCTCGTCTGGCCGGATCTCGTGTTCGTGGAGTTCATCTCAGCGCTGCTCTTCACCGTCACGCTCTTCATCCTCTCGGTCTTGATCAACGCCCCCCTCCTGGACCAGGCAAACGCCGACGTCACGCCGAACCCCTCCAAGGCGCCGTGGTACCTGCTCAACCTCCAGGAACTCCTCCTCCACATGAATGCCGCCATGGCCGGCATCATCATCCCCACCGTCTGGCTCATCATCATGGGCGCCTTCCCCTACTTCGACCGCGACACCGATGGCCAGGGCGCCTGGTTCGCCACCGAAAACGCCGTGAAGATCACCATCGTCAGCGGCATCGTCGGCTTCGTCGGCACCTGGCTCCTCATTCTCTGGGACTCGGGCAAGATTGCCTTCTTCCTCAACGACTGGTTCGGCCTCTCCGGCGGCGACTCGCTCCGCTTCCTCGAGAACGTGCGCTCCATGCAGTCGCAGCTCCCGTGGCCCGAATGGGCAAGCGAAATCACCTACCTGCCGTTCAACCTGAAGATCCTCGATGGCACTGGCTCCGGCGGCCCTACCACCTTCCAGCACCTGGACTTCCCGGGATGGCTGGTCGAACAGGGCATCCCCATCGCGGTGCTCCTGGGCCTCCCCTGCCTGCTCATCTACACGCTCTGGCGGATGGGATGGGTGGTCAACCGCCGCGATGCCCTGCTCGCCCTCTTCAGCGGCTTCATCGCAGCCTACGGCGTCCTCACCCTCGTTGGCACCGCCTTCCGCGGCCAGGGTCAGGAACTCGTCTTCCCGTGGGAGCTCAAGGTCAGTGAAGGTATCCCCGGCCAGGAGGCGGGTCACTAAATGGCTGCAGAACCTAACGCCCGCGCCGGACGCGTAGAACGCGCCCGTCAGTCCGAATCGCGGAAACTCGCCCGCCGATCCTTCCTCCGCGTCAGCGCCTTCGCCGGGCTCTCCCTCTTCGTCGGCGCCCAGCTCGCCTCGTTCCTCGGCTTCTTCAACAGGCGCAAGCCCGTGGGCTTCGGCGGTATCGTCAATGTCGCCGCCAGCCAGATCCCCGTGCCCGGCGGCGAGCCGGTCCGCGTCTCCGAGGCCAAGGCCTGGATCGTGAACCTCGCCGGCCCCGAAGGCGACGTCCTCGGCGTCGGCGGCTCCGGCGGTCTCATGGCCCTCTACTGGAAGTGCCCGCACCTCGGTTGCAGCGTCCCCTGGAACCCGGCCTTCAACGGCGCCGCTGTGAACTTCCCCGGCGTGGTCGGCTGGTTCCGCTGCCCCTGCCACGGCTCTACCTACTCCCGTGCCGGCATCCGCGTCTTCGGCCCGGCCCCGCGCCCCATGGATACCATGGCTATCACCGTCAACGGCGATGGCTCAATCAGCGTCAACACCGGTGCCATCACCAGTGGCGGCACCGACAACCCGCTTCGCGCGGTCTCGTACAACGGCTAAGCGGAGGACTGATTGAACACCCAGAAACAAATCGTCCTGATGGTCGCCCTCATGTTCCTGCTCGTGGGCGGCTGCGCGGCCTATACCGCGATCGAACTCCCGGTGCGCGCTCCGGACCAGGCACAGTGGCC
Organism: uncultured Dehalococcoidia bacterium; assembly: GCA_937864275.1. Classification (GTDB taxonomy): domain Bacteria; phylum Chloroflexota; class Dehalococcoidia; order Tepidiformales; family Tepidiformaceae; genus Amarobacter. The sequence continues at coordinate 564 of CALMIW010000127.1, read as the reverse complement.
TGAGGCCCAGTCCCTCGACCGCGGCGCCCTCCTGTTCGCGAACAACTGCCGCACCTGCCATGGCAACCGCGGCGAAGGCGGCGTCGGCCCGCAACTCCTGAACGCCGAAGCCTCCCAGTTCCAGGACCAGGACCCGCTCAAGCTCGCCGCAAACAGGACCCTCCTTCGCCGTACGCTGTCCTGCGGCCGCGCCGGGACGCTCATGCCCGCCTGGCTCAACAGCAACGGCGGCGCGCTCAACGCCATCCAGATCGAACACATCGTCAACTTCCTCACCTCACCGATTGAGGTCACCGACGAAGGCGACGCCACCTCCAAGTGGTGGGACGAAGCGGAAGAATTCGCCCACAACCTCAATGGCGAAGTCGCCGTCCTCGTCGGCGGCGATACCCTCGTCGGCCTCGCCGCCTCCCATGGCATCGGCGCCAAAGAGCTCGCCGAGTTCAACGGCATCGCCGACGTTACCGCCCGCATCAAGAAGGGGACCGAGATCAAGATCCCCTCGATCAACGAGAGCAAGGGCTACACCTACACCGTCTACAAGGACAACGAGACGATCGCCAA
>CALMIW010000126.1 GCA_937864275.1 uncultured Dehalococcoidia bacterium | reverse complement strand
GACGTTCGACAACTTCCTGAGCGTCCTGCATGCGAAGCGGGCGGTCGCCGAACACGGCGGGCGGGCCATCGACGCGGCGATGGCGGCAATCGGAGGCGAATCTTTCTACCGATCGTCGCCGCTGGACCGCATCGCGCGGGACTTCCGCGCGATCAACTACCACCCGCTCACACCCGAGGCGACGCTGTTCTACGCCGGACGCGTCGCCCTCGGTGGGGACCCGGAAGCGCTCTAGCAGGCCAACCGGGAAGCTCGCGGCCCCTCCGCTGGAGTCCTCGGAGGGGCCGCCGGCCGCTTTGCCAACCCACTGGTGCCAGCGTTGACACCCTGTCATCCACCAGACAGACTCAGCCGCCCGGCGCACGGTTGCGTTCGGAGTGAGGAGATGCCCATGGATCGCATCGGCAAGACCGCGGTCGTCGCGGGCCGGAGCATGGCGGGCCTTGGCGCCGCTGCCGCGCTCTCGAAGTCGTTCGAGAACGTCCTCATCGTTGACCGGGACGAGGTCTCCGACGGGCTGGACGCGCGTCCCGGCATCGGCCAGGGCCATCACGTCCACAACCTCCTGAAGGGCGGAGAGCTGGCGATCGAGCACCTGCTGCCCGGGGCAACGCAAGATCTGCTCGGAGCTGGGGCCGTCACGTTCAACCAGTCCGTCGACACGCGCTTTTTCGACCACGGCGAACGCGTGCCGAATCACGACATCGGGTTCGTCAATGTCTCAGCGACGCGGTGGCTGATGGAGAAGGTCGTCCGCGAGCGCCTGATGCGCGAGCCCGGAGTCTCCGTCCTCGGAGGTCGCACGTTCCAGGACTTCGCGACCGACGCGGACGGGAGAGTGACCGGGCTCGTTGCGAGCACGGCCGAAGGGACGCGCGCGACCATCAGCGCCGACCTGGTCGTGGATTGCACGGGCAGAGGCTCGCGGACGCGCTCGCTCCTCTCGGGCCGGGGGTACGACGAGACCCCGGAGTTCAAGATCAACGTCGGGGTTTCGTACACGAGCGCGCTGGTCGACGCGCCGGCCGACGCACTGGCGCCGCACCGGATGCTGGTGGTGCTGCCGAATCCGCCGCTGAAGCGCGGCGTCTTCATCTCGCCAGTTGAGGGCGGCCGGTGGCTGGTCTCCCTCCACACGCGCTTTGAAAAGGACCTGCCGAAGACGTACGAGGAGATGCTGGCGTTCGCCGCCGGAGTCGAAGTCCCGGACGTCCACGCCTTCCTGAAGACGGCGACGCTGGCCGGTCCGATCCGGAGCTACCAGAAGCCCGAAGCGACCTGGCGCCGGTTCGACAAGGTGAGCCGTTTTCCCGAGGGGCTGCTGGTGCTGGGCGACGCCATCACGAGCTTCAACCCCGTGTACGGGCAGGGGATGTCCGTCGCGCTCCTCCAGGCCCGCGCGCTCGACGACCTTCTGCGGGCACGCGCCTCCGACGGGCGCGGACTCGAGGGCATCGCCCAGGAGTTCTTCAAGGCGGCGGTGCCTATCAGCCGTGAAGCATGGAACGCGAGCACGCTGGTGGATGCCGCCTACGAGGAGGTGACCGGCGACACGCAGCCTGGCGCCGCAACGGCGATCCCGATCATGCGGGGCATACGGGCGTTGCTGGCCGACGACCCGGCTCTGCACCGCGACTATCTCGGGGTGTCCCAGATGGTGAACCCCTCGGCGGTGCTGCTCACGCCCGAACGCATCGGTCGGGCGATGGAAGCGGCGGCAAAGCTCTGAGAAGGGGCAATCCGGCCGGTTAGCCCTCGTGGACCACGCGGCCGCCGACGACCGTCATCGCGATCGGCAGGTCCCGCAACTCGCGCACGGGGACGGAGCGGATGTCCGCGGGGAGCACGACAAGGTCGGCGAGCTTGCCCGGTTCGATGCTGCCTTTGATGCCGTCTTCGAAGGAGGCGTAGGCGCCGTTGAGCGTGTGCATGCGGATCGCCGTCGCCAGGTCCACGCGCTCGTCCGGGCCGCAGACATCGCCGTCGGAGGTCGCCCGCGTCTGGGCCTGTTCGATGCCGAATAGCGGGCGGTAGTCGGTAACCGGGGAGTCCGAGGACCCCGCGACGACGACGCCGGCAGCGAGCAGCGACTTCGCCGGGAACATCACGTCGGCGCGTTCGCGGCCGTAGTTGCGAATGTAGCCGTCGCCGAACTCCCAGAAGAACGCCGGCTGCATGGCAGGCACTATGCCCTGGGCCTTCACCCGGCGCTGGAGGTCCGGTGGGGTGATGCCGCAGTGCTCGATGCGGTGTCGCAGGCCCTCGCGCGGATATTCGGACTGGGCGCGCGCCATCGCGTCCAGGGTCTGTTCGATGGCACGGTCGCCGACGGCATGGACGGTGCACTGCCAGCCCGCCCGGTGCGCCCGGCCGAGGAGGACGTCGAGTGCGTCCTGCTTCCAGTAGGCGATTCCGCGGTCATCGGAGTTCGAGGTATACGGCTCGCGCGTGGCTGCGGTCGGACCCGAGCTCGAACCGTCGGTGACGATCTTGAACGCGCCCATCCGCAGCCGCTCGTCGCCGAACCCTGTCCTGATGCCGGTCGAAAGGATGCCGACGTGCGGGTGGTCCGGTGAGTTCACGGTCACGAAGGAGTAGATGCGCACGTTGAGCTCGCCGGCGTCGACCAGCTCCTTGGCGATATCGAGCGAGACGCCCGTCAGTCCCATGGCATCGTGGATGCTGGTGAGGCCGCTCGCCAGGTCGGCGGCGTTCGCGGCCTTGAGCCACTGGCGCAGTTCGGCGCGGCTCGCGGTCGCCGCGAGCTGGATCGGCGCGTTGGCCCGCTCATAGGAGACGCCGAGGAGCTTCCCGTCGCCGTCGCGGTCGTAGCGGCCGCCCTCCATGTCTGGCGCGGAGAGCGAGAGGCCGGCGAGCTCTATCGCCTTCGTGTTGAAGGCGAGGATGTGCCCGCAGGTCCGCGTGAAGATGACCGGGTGTTCCGGCGAGACCGGGTCGAAGTCGTGGCGGTTCGGGTGGCGGCCCTCGGCCAGGCGCGACTGGTCGTAACCTCGGCCCCGGATCCACGTTCCCGGCGGGAGGGTCGCGGCCTTCTTCCGCACTTCCTCGACGATGGCGCGGATGCTGCCCATGCCG
>CALMIW010000125.1 GCA_937864275.1 uncultured Dehalococcoidia bacterium | reverse complement strand
GCCGATCGTGTGACGCGTGCGAGATAGGCGATGGACCGCGAGCCGAGTGCGAGTCGGTTCAGGAAGCCGGTACCAGAAGCGAAACAGCAGAGTGCCCAGCAGCAGCGTCGCTGCGACGTAAGGGCCGACCCAGGCATAGTGCCAGCGTCCAGTGGCCATCAGGCCGGCAGGCAACCACCCCCTGACATTCTCGTGCAGCGCCATGACCTCGTCGAATGCCAGGAGGACAAAGACGACTCCCAAAATGGCCCAGCTACGCGTGGCGCCCGAGTCGGACGCCGGTCGAAGCCGTTGTCGCCGCGCCGTCACGAACAGGAGTGCGGCGGCGGCCAGCAACGCAAAGCCGGAGAACGCCGCCGGAGCGTTGTTCTCGCGATTCATGTTGAACATCGGATTCAGGCCGCGCAGGTACGGATGCCCGCGGACCTGCGCCACCCAGACGATGAGGTGCGCGACGCCGAGCAGGACGATGAGCGCCAGATGGAACCTGAAGATGCGCCCCGTCTCGAGGCGCAAGCTCACGGCCGATCCCCAGGCAGTATCGGCTCACCTTCGCCGAGAACGGGGAAGTACTTCGCGACTCGCTCGCGGACCGCCTCGGGCGTGGGGATCAGGCGCTCGGCATTGCGACGATAGAGCTTGTCCAGCACCTCGGGCGGCAGGCCGATGCCGTGGACGCGCCAGCGCCCTTGCAGGTTGATGCCCCATAGCGGATAGACCACGTTCTCGTTGGTCGTCTCCAGGAACTCGACGTAGCTGCGGAAGTACTTCTCCGGAGTCCAGCCCTGGGCGTCGTCGAGTGCAAAGCCTCCATCGGTGCCGAACACGATCCTGTCCTGGTACTGGATGAAGAACCGGCGGGTGGTATAGGGCTGACGGCCGAGCGCACCGATGCGGGAGGACATGTCCACCGTGTAGTTCGGGTAGCGCTCGAGCAGGTAGGCCGCGTAGGCGAGGTCGTCCTCGTTGGAGCCGATGTGCGCCCCGATGAAGTGAGTCCCGGGGTGCCTGGCCAGCAGCCGCTCGCGCTGGGCCATCAACTCCTTGAAGCGTGGAAAACGCGGTTCGAAGTAGCTCCACTCGGGGTTCCTGAGGAGTTCTTCGTAGCGCTCGTTGTTGCGATCGATCCTGTCGAAGAAGGCCGGCGGATCGGCCGTGTGCATCAGCACAGGCAGGCCGAGCTCGCCGGCCAGGTCCCAGATCGCATCGTAACGCGGGTCGTCGACCCTGACCGTCTTGCCGTCGGCGTCGACGACGGTCAGTCCGAAAGACTTGCCGACCTTGATCCCCCGGGCGCCGAGGCGCGCAGCCATCTTCAGCCAGGCCAGCTGCTTGTCCAGGCCATCCGCTTGCGACACGGCGCTCAGGTCGGGCTTCGCAAACAGAATGAACCGGTCCGGGTACTTCTGCACGAACGTCCGAATCGTCGGTTCGAGACGACCGGGCGAGCCATCCAGGTCGACGACTTTGTCGATGCCGGTAGCGTCCATCGCCTGGACCAGGCGTTCCGGGGTGATGCTCGGTGGCAAGGAGCCCAGGTGGAAGTGGATGTCGATGGCCGGGAAGGACGCTCGGACGACGGGCTCTCGCTTGACGACCAGGGAGGGCGGGGCGTCTGGCTCCGGCCACTGGGCGGGGGTGAGCT
>CALMIW010000124.1 GCA_937864275.1 uncultured Dehalococcoidia bacterium | reverse complement strand
CCTCGAGTACCGGGCCCGCTTCGACCCGTCCACGGGACAGGTCGACGCCACCGCCACCATCCGCCTCACCAACGATGCGCCGGCCGACGGTCTGCCCCAGGCGGTGATCGGCAACAACGACCGCGGCCTCCCCTTCGGCACCAACGACGTGTACCTGTCGCTGTACTCGCCCTTGAGCTTCGACGGCGCCACCCTCGACGGTCAGCCGCTGTCGATGGAGTCGCAGCGAGAGCGCAACCGTTGGGTGTACTCGGCCATTGTGCGGTTGGGCCCGGGTGCTTCGGCCGATCTCGTCATCGACCTAACGGGCCAGATCACCCCCACCACCGATTACGCTCTCACCGTGGCTCCTCAACCCTTGGCGAACCCCGACGACATCACGGTCAGCGTCACCGGTGCGTCAACATGGAAGGTGCGAGGCGCGGTCGGCCTCACAACGTCGAACGACGCTGCCAGCGGCCGCGCCGACCAGGATCGCGATTCCACGATCACGGTGCGGTTCGGGTCCGACTGACCGGCACGCCGGGCCCGGTTTGCTCTCCGCACTTGGAGATCGAAGCCTCGACTCGAGGAAGGCGAACCGCGTCCTCGGGGTCACCGCTACGACGCCGAGCGGGGATGACCTGTTTGGCCGGACACCGACGGACTACGGAGCGATGAGTGCCGAGTTGTCGCCGTCGGGTTCAGACCGAGTCGACTATCGCAAAGCCTGAGCCTCGAATCAGCTGCGGTAGTGTCGCAGGATGAACGAGTCCGGAGATCATGAGATCCTCGGAGGGCACTGACGTTCCACGCCGAGCGTCGTTATTGGTAGCTCGACTTCGTGGGCTGTTCGTGGTCCTCCGGCGACAGGCGCGGACTGTGCTTCAGGATCCGGCCACGCTGAAGCGGCTGTTTCAGCGCAGGTACTGGCGTGAACTCCGTCACCAGACGAGCGCAGTCGATCATGGGAGCTGGTCGGCATCGCCTACGGGGGTGCACCGTCGCGTGTATCAGACATACGACGACTACTTGGACCACCAACGCAGCAAGCTCGAGTTGATGGATCTGGCCGCGTACGACACTGTGTATCGCGATGCCTTGAGGTACCGACTCGAGGGCAGCGGCTTTGACGTTCGTGCGAAGGCTGTGCTTTGCCTCGCCGCCAGGATTGGCACCGAGGTGAAGGCCTTCGCAGACCTGGGGAGCTTCGCTGTTGGCGTAGATCTGAACCCTGGGCCTCACAACCTCTACGTGCTTCCGGGCGACTTCCACGAGCTGCAGTTCCCTGAGGCGTGTGTCGACATCGTCTTCACCAATTCCCTCGATCATGCACTGGAGCCTGAGCGACTCGCGGCCGAGGTGCATCGGGTCTTGAAACCCGGTGGGGTCGTGATCCTCGAGCTCTCAGATCTGGTGGAACAAGTGTCAGACGCGCAATGGGAGACCTTCGCTTGGGCTGA
>CALMIW010000123.1 GCA_937864275.1 uncultured Dehalococcoidia bacterium | reverse complement strand
CTTGAGCAGGCAGAGAGGGCGCAAGCAATCCTCGGCGCCCTAGCGGACCTGCCTGTTCGGACGGTCATCACGGTCACCGGGACGCTCACCGAGAACCGTCTCAGTCTCCCCCCCAACGCCGAAGCAACCGGCTTTCGTCCGCATGCTGAAGTCCTGCCGTCGGTTTCGGCCGTCGTGTCGCACGGCGGCCACGGAACCGTCATGACGGCGCTGACTCACGGGAAGCCAGTGATTTGCACTCCACTGTTCTTCGACCAGTTCGACATAGCGAGACGATTGCACAGCTCCGGCGCCGGAATCGACGTCGGGCGTAAACCCGACAAGCGCTCGATTCGTTCCGCGGTCGAGCAGGTTCTTTCCGATCCTTCGTTCGCAATGCGAGCCCAAAACATCGCCGAACGAATGTCCGGAGAGCGTGGCAGAGAACGAGCGGCCGACATCATCGAAGGATCCGCGGCCGTCCGGGCGAATTCCTAGCTCTGCGTAGGGCTCAAGATAGGCTCCATATGGAGAAGTCCTTGGCGACGCATGGTCCCGAGTACCAATCATCCGCGCCGAACGTGAAGTTCACGCTCTGCGTCCCCTCCGCAATCGGCACGAAGTAACTCGACATGTGCTCAGGCTTGTAACCCACTCCCCAGCGGTCGTACGTCGGCATCCTCGTCACCGGCTGGCCGTCCACGCTCACTTCACAAATCCCAGCAAACCGCAAATACGCATTCGCGGGTGCAGGCGACCCGAAGTTCACCGCCCCGCCCTGCGTGTACCTCCGGTCCGCCTTGATCATCGTGAACGGCGTCGACTTGCTCAGCGTGATGTTGTCCCAGTGCCACGTCCCAGCCTGGCACCCATCGCACTTCGCCGGGTTGTAACTGTGGTGACCGAACTGGACGATACCCGACGTGAATGGCACCGCTGCCGCCACGTCCCAGAACACCAGCGCGGGAGCCGTGGCCGATGCCAGCCGCTCGAACTTCATCCGTCCGTTGCCAATCGTGAGCTTGAACGTCTGCCTCGTCGCAGCCTGGTTCACTGTGTCCGCAATCCCAGCATTCGCCGGCGAGACCCAGCTCGGCCCGCTCCACTCCTTGCCGTCGACCACGGTGCTCAGCACAGGCGCCCCTTCACCGTTGTCCGTCCCCACATGGATGGTGTTGCGCGGCGGACCCTGGAGGTCTGTCCCCTGCGAGAGGTTGCTCAGCAGCGGCAGCGCCAGGTTGTCTTCGTAGGGCGTGATCAGCACGTCCCACCAGTCGCGCACGCTCATCCGCTCAGTGCTCAGGTCGAAAGTGATACTGCCACCACCCGAGAAGTCGAATATCTGCCCCGGAGTCAGGTAGA
>CALMIW010000122.1 GCA_937864275.1 uncultured Dehalococcoidia bacterium | reverse complement strand
TTCGGCCTTCCAATGAAATGCGCGGTATTTGTCAGCAATGGGATCGAGGGTAGGCATGACAGTCGATGTAGGGCCGTTGATCTGGTTGCCGTTCTTGTCGACAATCGCTACAAGATTGCTGAGTTCCCACTTAGGCGCTGACATAGCCGCTTCCCAAGTTGAGCCCTCCTCCTGCTCACCGTCACTCATGAGAACGAATACCCGATGGTCTGCGGCGCCGATCTTCATGCCCAGCGAAAGGCCGACTCCTACGCTCAGGCCCTGACCCAGAGAGCCAGCTGATGCTTCGACTCCTGGGAAGGTCCCACGCTTTGCGTGCCCTTCGAGTCCGGTTCCATACTGGCGAAGGCCTTTTAGCGACGTAGTGGGTGCGTAACCCGCATGGGCTAGGCACGAGTAGAGACCCGGGACGGCGTGACCTACCGACAGGATGAAGTGATCCTGATCGGGCGAGAGCGGCCGCGACGGATCATATCGAAGAAACCCACCATGATAGATCGCGACCATGACGTCCATTGCAGAGAGCGAGCTACCTGGGTGACCTGACTGAGCACACCTCAGGGATTTGATGGTATCGACGCGGCATGCGCGTGCGACCTCAGTTAGCTCTGCGATACTCGGCAACGGTCTGCTCCTGGCGCGTGGTCTGATTCAAGGGACCCTGCGTCGTCGAGGCGCAGCGGGCTGGGGACAAGGCTAGAGGCCTCGCAGCTTGACCTCAAGTCGAGCGCCAAGGTCCCGAGCTGTGGGCTGCGGCGGCGCCAGCTGTCCGGCCAGAGCCGGAGCGAGCATCCTCTCAGCCGCACCCACAGACTCCGCCGGCCAGCGGAAGCACTCGCAGGCCGTGCGGGATCACGAAGGTCTTGGTGGTCTACCCGTACGGGTTGGTGGACGGAGTCAACCTGATTCACGTTGATCCGATGACGGCCGTGTGCTGGCGTGGTTGTAGAGGACAGGACGTTGGCCGCCGGAGTACCGGCGACACTTGGAACTGACCAAACTGGCTTGGCACTCGAACGCAGGCGGGGCTGAGCCAGCCCCGCGAGCCGCCCGAGCGCCGGCTTCGGGATGGCGCCACAGTCGTGGCCAGCGAAGCCGGGGTCTCCGACGTCGTCTTCTCTAGAGCCAGGACTGTGTTCGGTGCTCCGGCCGTCGCCGCATCGTTGGGTGGATCATTCTCGGCATCGTCCGGCAGTGGATGAGGCAGACACCAGTGGGATCGTGAACGCCGACCGCCGCAGGCGCTGGCGGGCTCGCAGGGTAGGTCGGGCAACATGACGAGCTGTCGATCGTGGTGAGGACTCGATCGGCGGATCGAGATCGCTTCCGCTCGGCCCTCCGATTCGTCAGCGCGGATCCTTGCGGATGGATCGCGGTCTGAGGGTCATCTGGCCGACAGAGTGAGAGCTCTGAGCGCATTCCGCCTTCCTTCTGCTGTCGGCAGTGGAAGTGCGACGTCGGGTGCTTCGGTTGTGCGTACCTCGATGGACCAGGCCCCGTCGCGTGGACGGAGGCACAGGATGGTGTGGAGGGCATCGCGGCCGGCCCACGCTTCGGTGCCCTTGGGGAGGTCACGACCTAGGCGCCGGATCTCGCGGCGCTTCAGGCGGTGAAGGTTGGCGCAAGCGGGGCAGGAAAGGGCCTCGGGGCGGTTGGGGGCGACCCACCCCGCGCCGGGGGGGGTCCCGCCGAGGGCGCCGGCCACGACCGGCTCGGTGCAGTTTCGGCAGGTGCGGCCACGGCAGTAGCTGCAAGTGGCCAGCTCAGCAACGAGGTGGCCTTGGCGGTCGAACTCGAGGGTGGCGGTCGGCTTGCCGGTGTCGGCTGCGACCAGCTCGACGGATGCTTGACGCGGCTGGACGTCGTAGCGAATCTGCCGAGGGCCGGCGGCGGTGCTCCAGGTCTCCACCACGTGACGGCCGATGCCGACGGTCGTCCGGGAGTCGTCGCCGGCGAGGGGGGCGTCTTGGATGAAGGCGTCTGCCAGGTCGGAGGCCAAAGGAACGAGTATCGGCGTCCGAGGCCCGATGGCCCAGTACGTGGCCAGGTCTCTCAACTCGGTGATCGAGCCGGGCCCGTCCTCCTCGGTGATGAGTGGCGAGCTGTTCCGGGATCCGAGGGTGGCTCCGAGAATGGTCGGCTCCTGGTACTGGCGTGAGACGGCGTCGATGTCGACGAGGACGCCGTCGCGGCCCAGGCGCTCGCCGACAGCAGCGCGGAGCAGGTCATCGTCGGCCTGGGTGATCGCCCACCAACGAACCACTCCGCCGGCCCTGACCCCGAGGGCACGGTGCATGCCGATGGCGG
>CALMIW010000121.1 GCA_937864275.1 uncultured Dehalococcoidia bacterium | reverse complement strand
TTTTCAGGATCGAAAGATTTGCGAGGGTTATGTCGATCCGCTCGGCGAGTTCGGGCTCGGCCAGGTTGACGTACAGCCGGGTGGTCGTCTTCAGCGCCGAGGCAGCCGCGTACTTCACCTTCTGGCGTTCGTACCACGCGAGACGCGCCTCCGCGCGGCCGTCGAAGACCTTGCCGGTGGAGCCGTCGACTGTGACTTCGCGGTCGACGGCGAGGGCGGTGGTTGCTCCCTGGGCGCCGACGACGCAGGGGATGCCGAGCTCGCGGCTGACGATGGCCGCATGGCACGTCCGGCCCCCGCGCTCCGTGATGATGGCGGAGGCACGCTTCATGGCCGGGACGAAGTCCGGGGTCGTCATCTCGGCGACCAGGACGTCACCCGGCTTCACGATGTCAATGTCGTGCGGGTCGTGGACGACGCGTACTACTCCGACGCCGACACCAGGGCTGGCGGGCTGGCCGCTGAGCAGGACGGGCGCGCTTTCTTCGTCGCCCTGGTCCTCGTCGTCGTGGCCGACCTTCATCGTGGTGACGGGGCGCGCCTGGGTGAGATAGAACTTGCCGTCCTCGTACGCCCACTCAATATCCTGGTGGTGGCCGTAGTGCTCCTCGACGGAGCGGCCGATGCGGGCGAGTTCGCGGATCTCCGCGTCGGTCAGTTTTTGTGTTTCGCGAAGGTTTTCAGGGACATCCATCCAGGCGTTCGCGGTTTCGTAACGGCCGTCGGTGCCTTCGGCCTTCGCGATCATTCGCGACTGGGGAACGACCGTCTTGTCGATGACCTGGAGGGATTCCTTGTTGACCAGGTAGAGGTCGGGGGAGATCTCCCCGGAGACAATACCTTCGCCGAGGCCGTAGACCGCTTCGATGGTGATCTTGGTCGCATCGGAAGTCACGGGTTCGACGGTGAACATGACGCCCGACTTCTGCGACTGGACCATGCGCTGGACGGGCACGGCGAGGCCGACCTTCGTGTGGTCGTAGCCTGCCTCTTCGCGGTAGAAGATGGCCCTGCCTTCGAAGAGCGACGCCCAGCAGGCCTGGACGGCCTTCACGACGTTCTCGGCGCCGACGACGTTGAGGAAGGTGCTCTGCTGTCCCGCGAAGCTGGCTTCCGGGAGGTCCTCAGCAGTGGCTGAGCTGCGGACCGCCACGGGGCCTTCGCCGAGTTCGCGATAGGCTTCCTTGATTTCCTCAGCGATGTGCTGCGGCATGTGTGCTTCCACAATCCGCTGGCGAATCCTCGCCGCGCGTTCGTTCAGCTGGCGCGAATCCTGCACATCAAGGCCGAAAAGGTCCTTCTTGATGAGCGGTTCCAGGGCGTTGGACTGGATGAATCGGAAATAGGTATCGGCAGTCACCACGAAACCCGGGGGTACCGGGATCGAGGCGCGAGTCAGTTCTCCAAGGTTGGCGCCTTTGCCACCGACGAGGCCGAGATCTTCGCGGCCTACTTCGGAGAACCAAACTACCGAACGCGTCAAGCTAACCAATCTGCCTATACCTCCGGGGCTTCCGCATAGCGCAGACCGATGGTTTCGGTCGCCGCATTATAGCTCGCCGGCGGGGATACACACCCCCGCCCGCGAGAATTATTTCGCGCTACGTGAAGGATTACTCCACGGTCACGGTTTTGGCGAGGTTCCTGGGCTGATCGACGTCGCAGCCGCGGTGAACCGCAACGTAGTAGGCCAGCAGTTGCAAGGGGACCGAAGCGACCACCGGTTCCAGCAGTTCCGAGACTTCCGGGATGGCGATGGCCCCGTCTGCGAGTCTGGCGACCTCGTCATCGCCTTCGGTCACGATGGCGAGCACCTTCCCTCCACGGGCCTGG
>CALMIW010000120.1 GCA_937864275.1 uncultured Dehalococcoidia bacterium | reverse complement strand
TGGACAGGATGCCAGCGCGCTCCTGGAACACCAGTGCCAGACCATCCCGAGGGACAGCCTCCATCTGCCCGGACCGGACTTCATCGACCGCGTCTGGGCAAGCAGCGACCGCACCCCCCAGGTGCTTCGCAACCTGAACGCCATCGCCGGACATGGCCGCCTCGCAGGCACGGGTTACGTCTCGATTCTCCCGGTCGACCAGGGCATCGAACACTCCGGCGGCGCCTCCTTCGCGAAGAACCCCGCCTACTTCGACCCGGAGAACATCGTGCGCCTGGCCATGGAGGGCGGCTGCAACGCTGTCGCCTCCACCTACGGCGTCCTCGGATCGGTGGCCCGCAAGTACGCCCACCGCATTCCTTTCATCGTCAAGGTGAATCACAACGAACTCCTGACCTATCCGAACAAGTTCGACCAGATCATGTTCGGCACCGTCAAGGAAGCCTGGAACATGGGCGCTGCCGCCATCGGCGCGACCATCTACTTCGGCAGCGAAGAGAGCGGTCGACAGATCGTGGAGGTCGCCGAGACGTTCGCCTACGCCCACGAACTCGGCATGGCCACCGTCCTCTGGTGCTACCTGCGAAACCCGGGCTTCAAGGTGAACGGCATCAACCACGAGACGTCTGCCGACCTGACCGGCCAGGCGAACCACCTCGGCGTCACCATCCAGGCCGACATCGTGAAACAGAAGCTCCCCGAGCAGAACGGTGGCTTCAAGGCCCTCAACGCCAACGGCGTGAGCTACGGCAAGAGCGACGACCGGATGTACACCAAGCTTGCGAGCGAAAGCCTCATCGACCTCGCCCGCTACCAGGTCGCCAACGGGTACATGGGCCGCGTCGGCCTGATTAACTCCGGTGGCGCCAGCTCCGGCGAAAGCGACCTTTCGGAGGCCGTGAAGACCGCCGTCATCAACAAGCGCGCGGGCGGGACCGGCCTCATCTCCGGCCGCAAGGCGTTCCAGAAGCCCATGGGCGAAGGTATCGCGCTCCTCAACGCGATCCAGGACGTCTACCTCTGCGACGGCGTCACCATCGCCTGATCCCTGGACGGGTGAACGAAAAGAGGCCCGGCAAATTGCCGGGCCTCTTTGTTTGCATAACACCGGAGCCACCCTAGGCGGCGTCGGCGACTCGCGCGTCCGCCCGTCGGCTTCCGCGGCGCTCGAGCATGTAGCCGAAGCCGCGCACGTTGACGATGTAGCTAGGCTCGGCCGGGTCCAGCTCCACCTTGCGCCGGATCCGGCGGATGTAGACCTTCACGATCTCCTGCGCTTCGCGCTCGGAATAGGTGTAGTCCTGCACCGCCCGGAGAATCTCGACGGGGCTGACCACTTTCCCGGCGTTCTTCGCCAGGTAGGCAAGGATCTTGAACTCCGTCGGCGTCAGCGGGATGGTCTCCTCGTCACGCACGGCCTGGCAACGGTCGAAGTCGAGGACGAGGTCTCGCACCGTGATGGTGCTCGGGCCTTCGTCGCGGGCCTCTTGCTGCGCCGGCGCCTTCCGCCGCGCGAGGGCGCTGAGCTGAGCGCTCAGGAGCTCCACGCCGTCGGTGTCGCGCAGGCAGACGTCGGCCCCTGCCTCGAGAGCGAGGCTCATGCCGTTGGTATGCGGCCCTGGAGCCATGACGAGCACGGCCGCGCCGCTGGCGCGGGCAACCTGCCGCACAAGGGCGACGTCCTCGTCGTGACGGGGGTCCACCGCCAGCACCACGAGGTCCGGGTCGAACTGGCTGATGAGCCGTTCAGTCTCGCGGTCGTGCGGCCGCTCGGTGGTCGTGAAGCCGTGACGGGCAAGCGCCGGCAGCACTTCGGAGGATCGGTACTCGCGCGTGTGTGTTACGAAGGCCACCTGGCTGCGGAAGCCTTCGTCGTATCGGTCCGCCATAAACATCATCCCCCACGTCCCCAGGCCAGGAGCCTGTGGCATCGTCGTACCCGGAGTACCACCCCAACGGGGCAGTCCTGCCG
>CALMIW010000119.1 GCA_937864275.1 uncultured Dehalococcoidia bacterium | reverse complement strand
GTCCGAATTACAACTCCTTCGTGGCAACCTTCGTTCACGCGACCATCGCGGGTGAGACTCCGGCTATTACGGATAACCCGGTCGAGCTCCTCCACGTACAGGACGCGGCGCAGACGCTCATCGACTCACTGGAGACCGACGAAGTAAGGCTGCGCCCTGAAGGTGTTCAAACCGGAGTTGTCGAGGTGTGGGAACTGCTCAAGGAGTTCCACCGCTCGTACGTACCGGTTGGCGAAATCCCCGACCTCAGTTCAAAATTTCGCATCGACCTATTTAACACTTATCGCGCCGGCGCCTTCCCCGAGCACTACCCCATCTCGTTGGTCCCTCACTCCGATCCGCGCGGCTCGTTCGTCGAGACTGTGCGCTGCCTCGGTGGGGAGGGCCAGTCGTCGTTCAGCACCACGGTTCCAGGTATCACTCGGGGAGAGCATTACCACCTGGCCAAGATCGAGCGATTTGCAGTGATCCAGGGCCGAGCTCGGATTAGCTTGCGCAAAATGTTTCAAGACGAAGTTATCGACTTCAATGTCACTGGCGAAGAACCCGTCGCGATCGACATGCCAATCGGTTGGGTGCACAACATCACCAACACGGGCGATGACATCCTGCTGACCCAATTCTGGAGCCACGAACTGTTCCGCCCCGAGGCCCCAGATACCTTTCCTGAACTCGTTCGTCCCACAGAGGAGTCTTCGCAGTGAAGGTCATGACCGTCGTCGGAACGCGCCCAGAGCTCATACGGCTAGCGCGAGTGATTCATAGACTGGACTCGACAGCAGGCATAGACCACGTCCTAGTACACACCGGACAGAATTACGACTACACCCTTAATCAAGTGTTTTTCGACGACCTCGGCATCCGCCAGCCCGACCACATGTTGGGTGTCGACACCTCGAGTCTCGGCACAGTACTGGGCGGGACGCTAATTGCCTGTGAGAAGGTAATCCATGAGGAGCAACCCGACGCGGTGCTGGTCCTCGGCGATACGAATTCGTGCATCGCAGCGCTCATGGCCCGGCGCTTACGGATCCCGACTTATCACATGGAGGCTGGCAACCGCTGCTTCGACCTCAACGTGCGCGAGGAGACCAACCGTCGGATGGTTGACCATGTGTCGGATTTCAACCTCGTGTACACAGAGCACGCCCGTCGCAACCTGCTGGCCGAGGGCCTGCACCCGAGACGGATTCTAAAGACGGGCTCGCCTATGCGCGAAGTTCTTAACGCCTACCGCAAGCAGATCGACCTCTCCACGGTCCTCGCAGACAAGGGACTTGACGAGGGCCGGTACTTCCTCGTCTCCGCCCACCGGGAGGAAAACGTGGATTCCCCAGACCGCTTACGCGACCTTCTCGTTTGCTTGACATCAGTGCACTCGCACTTTGGGTTGCCGGTATTCGTCTCTACGCACCCTCGGACCCGCAAGCGCCTCGAGGCATTGCCAGGCTGGTCGGAACCGGAAGGGATTATCTTCTCCGAGCCGCTGGGATTCCACGACTACAACAAGCTGCAACTCTCAGCTGCGTGTTGCCTCTCCGACTCCGGAACGATTGCCGAAGAATCGTCGATTCTCGGGTTCCCCGCCGTAACATTGCGTGACTCAATCGAGCGCCCTGAGGCACTGGACACCGGCGGAATCATGATGACCGGCTTGCACGCGGAGGACGTTATCGCCGCCGTCCAGGTCGCCATGGATTCGGGGTACACGAGGAAGGGCGTCAGTCATCTGACGCCGGATGACTACCTGATCGAAAACACTTCAGAGCGAGCAGTCAAGTTCATTCTGTCTACCGCGCGCCGGCATGAGCAGTGGGAAGGGATCCGACGTCGTTGAGAACGGCCGCGATCTGCATACACACCGAATGCAGCTCGGTCACGCGTTAATCGGACCCCGCCAAGAACTCGGAGAGTCCGCAACTGCACCCATCAGGAGACGTGAATGAGCAGGGCCAAGAGCGACACCCTGTGGCTTACTTCGCAGTCCCTCGTCATCATGGGTATCGGAGTCGTCTCGACTGCATTGGCTGCCCGGGTGTATGGACCGGAAACGATGGGTTACATAACCTATGCCGTCGCGTACGCTTCACTCTTCGCGCCACTTGCTCGACTTGGACTAGACAGCATTCTCATCCACGAGTTTCTGTCGAAGCCACAGCAAGCGTCGAGGACGCTGTGGACGGCAATTACCCTTCGCTCTGCCTCAAGTGTAATGGCAGCAATGGCCATCTGGCTGACACTCAGTTTGATTGATGGTGGTGCGTCGAACCATCTCTGGGGTACGATCATCGGCTTATCAGTGTTTACGACAGTCGGAGAGGCTTTCCTGTCGGCGCTGCAGGCCCGGGGGCATATTAAAATTGGCGCCATCTCCCGAATCGTTGCATCGATGTTGACCGCGGCGCTGAGGATCTCTGTTCTTCTGCTCCAATTACCGATCATCTGGTTTGTGGCCTCGTACGCATTTGATGCGGCACTTGTGACTGTTTCCATGTTGGCGGCCTATGCTTTCAAGTCGCGCTTCCCGGGGCCACACGGCATCAGTGCAACCCAGATGCGGCTTCTGCTTT
>CALMIW010000118.1 GCA_937864275.1 uncultured Dehalococcoidia bacterium | reverse complement strand
AAGCGCACTCCCGGAAACTCGCCGGGCAGACGCAACATCGTCTCGATGTCGAAGACCTCCCGGTCGAAGGCGTCCACGGGGTAGTAGAGGAGCACGGAGAACGCTTCGGGAAGCGGGGGCGCGGGCGCCGTCTCGACGGGGATGGGGAGCGGCACGTATTCGCTGACGACGCCGATCGTGCGGAGCTCTTCGACCAGCCAGGGGGCATCGCACCAGTGCGAGGGCCGCTCGGCGACGCGGAGGGAGACGTTGTCGCGGCGGTGTTCTTCGACCGCGATCTGGACATCGGTGCCGACCCAGTGGATGACAACGGGGCGGCGCCGGAGGCGAAGGAGGCGGTCCTGGGGGGAGGTGCGGTCGATCCGCGAGCCGATCAGATAGACGATGTCGGCGCGGGCGGCTGCCTTCGCGACGCGTGCCCAGCCGCCTGCGCTCCGTCCGGGGTGGGGGAGGAATTCAGCGCGCCAGCCGAGGGAACTGAGGTCGCCGGCGAGCATCTTGCCGAAGTACGGCAGGCCGAGGATGAGGATGCGGCCGCGCCGCTCCTCGTCGCCGGTTGTCACTCGGGGGTCTCCGGGCTTCCCGGGGCGAGGCGCGCCCGGGGAGCGAGCACGGTGGCGCCGGGGGCCACATCCCGGTCAACCAGGGCGTGGGCGCCGACGGTTGCCTCCAGGCCGACGGTGACGCCGTGGAGGACCGTGGCGCCGATGCCCAGGTAGGCGCCGGCGCCGATGCGCACCGGGCCCTGCTGGCGCGGGCGCCGGTCTCGAAGCGGGCCTGGTCCGACATCCATGTGGGTGATCAGGTTACAGCGCATGGAAAGCGTTGCGGCGGATTCGATGGTGACGTCATCGGCGAGGTCGATCAGGACATCGGTCCCGAGGTGGACGCGATCGCCGATGCGGAGGCGGGAGAAATCGCCGTCGGCGTTCACGATGTGGATGGGGCCGTGGATGGAGACGTCCTTGCCGACGGTGGCGCCGAACTCGCGCAGGATCTCGACATGGGCGTTCGGGGTGAGGCGGAGTTCCATGGCGATGCCTTCGATGCCATCGCGGAGGTAGCGGGCGCGGCGGCGGGAACGGCCGAGGAAGCCCAGGGCGCGGCGCAGAGGGCGGGCGGCGGGCGCAATGGAGCGGCGGAAGGTTACGTTTGCCGGCACGGTCACTCCCGTTCACTTCGGCTGTAAACTGTCAGTAAACAGTTGGAGCGGTTGGCGGACAACGTACCGCAAGCTCCTTGCCTGCATAAGAAGGCACTCCTACGCTGCAATCAATGGGGGCCTTGGAGCCCCACGAGTGAGGCACCATGAAACGAGCGATTCTTCTCGGGTTTGGCGCCGCTACCGTTGCCGCGGCGGCATTGCCCGCCCTGGTCTCGGCGGCCGACTTCCCGCCTCCACCCCCCACGACCTACTACGGCAAGGCGCCCGCGGGCATCGGCCAGGGCGACACCGTCATCGCTATCGTGAATGACGGGGCTTCTTCGACCGTTTGCGGCGACGGCGTGACCGCCGCCGATACCAGCGGCATCGTCTACGTCGTCGACGTGGTCGCCGATGCGCAGACGCCGGGCTGCGGCAAGGCTGGCCGCACGGTCCAGTTCTACTTCGTCGGCCCGAAGCGCCTGACGACCGATACGGCCACGTGGAGCGGCCCCGGGCCGGCACTCAAGGACCTTACCGGACTCGGCCCGGCCCTGACGCCGAAGAACCGCGCGCCCGCCGTGGCGAAGGACGGCCTGCACTAGAATCCCGGGTGTGACGCACCTCCCAAACGAGCACCACTTTTCCGGCGGGCGACTGCTGGGAACAGGGGTGCTCGTTTTGGCGTCCGTGGCGTTCGGAGCACGGTGGGCGGCCGCCGCGGACCCGCCCCAGCCGGACTTCTTCTGGCCCTACGGACGCGTAACGCTCGAGGGAGGGCCGGTCGCGGCGGGCGAGGTACTGGTCGCCCTGATCGACGGGAAGGCCTGCGGCGACGCGACGACGAAGGTGGCGGAACCCGGCCCGGGAGTCCCGGCCGAGGACGAGGGCGCCACGGTGTACGTGGTCGACGTGCTGGCGGACGGCGACGGCCCCGGGCGGCGGCCGGGATGCGGCCGCGAGGGCGACCTGGTGATGCTCTATTTCGCAGGGTCGCGGCGCATTGCCGTGCAGGAGCCGGCGTTCGCGGCCGGGCCGCGGCGGGGGGGCGTGGGATTGGGGCCGGAGCCCGCCTACCAGGCGCACGGCGCGATGGGGGCGGCCGACTAAGGCGATTTCGGGGGGCGAGCGTGGGGAGATTCACACAACTTCCACCGGAAACCCCTTGACGTCCCCGGCAAAGTGAACGACTATTCATTCAGTGAATGGTCATTCATTCACTTAGAGGAGAGACACCATGTACGAAGAACTGCTGGCATCGCGCAAGTCGGACATCCTCCTGGCGACCCGGACCATCGATCGGCGCATCGAATGGGAGCAGTTGATGCAGGTCGACCGCCTGGAGCGTGCGCTCAAGAGGGCCCGGGGTAAACTCCACTTCCTGCCGACCCTTTCGGCGGAGGCGAAATAGCAGAATGGCTCGCGTATCCGACGCGCACCTCGAGGCCCGCAGGAAGAGCATCCTGGCCGCGGCCACCAAGGTCTTCTCGCAGAAGGGCATCTCTTCCGCGACGATGGCCGAGATCGCTTCGGAGGCCGGGATCTCGCCTGGCGCCATCTACCGTTATTTCGAGAACAAGGAGCAGCTCGCGCAGGGCTGCATGAACAGTTCGGCGGAGTCCATCAAGAGCGCGTGGGCCAACCCTTCGGCTGTCGAGATGCCGTTTGACGAGTTGGCCGCGATCACGTTCGCGGCGATCAACACCCCTTAGGAAGCCATCGACACGCAGATGTTCCTCGAGCGGATGCTGATCGCGGTCCGCGAAGGCGACGCGACGGCGGTGGCGGAGTACCGGGAGGAGCACGAGCGGGTACGCGAAGGGATCGCCTTCCTGATGCAGCGTCAGTTCGGCGAGCGCCTGGCCCCCTTCGATACAACGGTGCTGGGCGAGGCGCTCTACGCGTTCTACTGGGGCGCGCGGCTGTTGAAGCTGATGTACCCGGCCACGGACCCGGTGGCGCAACTCGCCCAGGTCCAGAAGGTGATGAACCACGCCTTCGGGCTGGAGCGCGCGAGCCGCTAAGGGCGGCCAAATCGACAAGGCCGGCGCCGACACCCCAGAATCGCCCGCATGGAACTGTACGAGGCCATGCGCACGACCTTCGCGGCGCGCGAATTCACCACCGACCCCATGAGCGACGACGTGATCGAGCGCATCCTCGAGAACGCGCGGTTCGCCCCGAGCGGCGGCAACCGCCAGGGCGGGCACGTCATCGTCATCCGGGAGCAAGCCACCAAGGACGCGCTCTCCGAGCTTGCCAGGCCGGCAGCCCAGCGCTACGCCGCCCAGACGGCGGCGGGCGAGAACCCGTGGAACACCTACGTCCCCACGAAGGTCACGCCGGAGACCATCGCCGCGACCTCCATCCCACCGGGGCTGACCCAACCGGTGCGGAACGCGCCGGTGGTCCTCGTGGTGTGCGTCGACCTCCGGGTGGTTGCCTCGATCGACCAGTTCCTGCCGCGCGTCGGCATCGCGAGCGGGGCGTCGGTCTATCCCCTTGCCTGGAATATCCTGCTGGCCGCCCGGGCCGAAGGTTTCGGTGGCGTGCTGACGACGATGCCAATCGCCGAAGAGCCCAAAGTGAAGGAACTCCTCCACCTGCCCGATCACCTGGCGGTCTGCGCCTGGGATCTACCAGGCAATGGATAGGTTGTCTTTGCCGTCGCCCTGTTTATACAGCACCTCGAAGTAGTAGCGCTGCCCGGCCTCGAGCGCGATGAGCACGCGCTC
>CALMIW010000117.1 GCA_937864275.1 uncultured Dehalococcoidia bacterium | reverse complement strand
GAGCGGCGTGAGCAGATCGCGGCCCCAGGCGCCGAGCTGCGTGCCCGTGACGACCACTTCGCGCACGCCGGCTTCGACCGCGCGCTGGACCTCGGCGGCCACGCGGTCGACCGTGCGGGACTCTTCGCGGCCGCGGGTGCGCGGGACGATGCAGAAGGCGCAAACGTCGTTGCATCCCTCCTGGGCTTTCACGAAGGCGCGCGAGGCAGCGGCGGCCGCCGGCGGGGGAGCCGAGCGGGCCGAAGCGGTTGCGTAGGGACGGAGGAATTCGACGAGCGCCGATTTGTCGGAATCGCGCGTGCCGGTGACGAAGTCCGCCCCGAGATCCCGGACGGCTTCGAAGCCCGCCGATTGGGGGAAGCAACCGGTGACCGTGACGGCGGCTCCCGGCGACACGCGGCGCACGGAGCGGATGAGCTTGCGCGACTTCGCATCGGCCACGTGGGTCACGGAGCAGGTATTGAGGACGAAGGCGTCCGCTTCGCAGACCGCATCGACCACGTCGAAACCCGCGCCGCGCAATTGCTGCGCGATCTCGTCGCTATCGGCGATGTTGAGCTTGCAGCCAAGGGTGATGACGGCGGCGAGAGGGCGGGCCATTGAGGACAGCGTATCGCGAATTGTGACCCCGAACACCGGGAGTTTCGCTTCGGAGGGGGCTCGAATGTGGTACGGTTAGGGTAATCACATTTCGGTTTGGGAGTGTCCCTGTTTGGCAAAGAAGGAAGCTATTGAGGTCGAAGGTATCGTGACGCAGCCGCTGCCGGACGCACAGTTCCGGGTTGAGCTGGCGAACGGCCATGTCGTGCTGGCGCATATCAGCGGGAAGATCCGGAAGAACTACATCAAGATCCTGACCGGCGACCGTGTGCTCGTAGAGCTTTCGCCGTACGACCTGACCAAGGGCCGGATCACCTACCGGTTCAAGTAGGCGCCAGTGCTTCGGACGCGGCGCGTGGAGGGTACAGACCATGACTGACGACCTGAGCCGCGTACTGCGCGAAGCCGAAGAGGCCGCGCGAGGGAAGACCGACCACATGGTGCAGGCGCTGGCGGAGCGCGTGGGCCTGCATGCCGGCGCGAACGCCGTCTTCGGGCAGCCGGTGGACCGCGAGGGCATCACCGTGGTCCCGGTCGCGAAGGTGCGATGGGGCTTCGGCGGCGGCAGTGGCCGAGGAATCGAAGAAGGCAGCGAAGCCGGCGAGATCGGCGAAGGCTCCGGCGGTGGCGGCGGCGTGATGGCCTCGCCCCTGGGCTTCATCGAGATCCGGGACGGGCGCGCCGAGTTCAAGCGCGCGAACGACCCGGTGGCGGCGGTGCCGCTGATCCTGGCGAGCGGGTTCACCGCGTGGCTCTGCCTGCGCGCCCTGAAGCGCATCATCCGGGGATAAGCCTCTCACCGACTGCTTCGAGAATGGACGAGTCCCGGCCGCACTGGCCGGGACTTTTTCGCGCGCGGGCCGCGACCGGGGGTGGCCGGCTGCCCTACCGCAAACGGTGGACACCCTGCATCCTGTTTGCGGTTGTTTCGCGTCCCGGAGGTTGGCAGTGGATCAGGACCATGCGACGTCGAAGGTTGAGGCCCGCTTCCAGGAGTGGATGGCCGCCCGCGGCGCCGATCCCGGGCGCTACTGGGCGGGCTACAACCTGATCTCCGCCGGGCAGCTCCTCGAGGCGCTCTACGCCGACTCACTACGCGGCATGGGGCTGACCCGCGACGAGTGGCGCATCCTTGCCATGCTGGAACTGGTGCGGGAAAGCGAGCCGCGCCGGCTTGCCGAATCGCTCTGGCTGGGCCGGTCCACCGTCGTGAACGCGGTCACGCGGCTGGAGAAGCGGGGCCTCGTCTTGAGGGAAGCGGCGACGAACGACCGGCGGCTGGTGATCGTGCGAATCCCCGATGCGGGGAGAAAGCCGGCCGACGAAGGGTCGCGCCGCCAGGCGGAGACGATCAACAGCCTCTCCTGGGAGATCACGCCCGAAGAGCAGGCGACCGTGGCGCGCCTTTCGCGAAGGCTCTGGCTCGCGAACGCCCAGCGGGTGCGCAAGACGCTCGAGAGTTCGCCCCGGGTGGGAGAGGCGACGGTCTGACGCAGGATATGGCGACTTGCCGCCGCGGCGTTGGGGGCGCCGTGGCGGCAAATCGCGAGAGGGGTGCGCGGCCCGGAACGGGCTACCCGCGCCTGCGAATGGCGAACGCGCTGAGCGCGATGGTTGCCACTGCGAAGCCGCCCATGACGGAGAGGTCCTTGTTGAGCGAGGTGCCGGGGACATCGGTGATGGTCGCCCTGACGGCATCGGCCGCATAGGTCGGCGGGGCCGCGTGCGCGGTGTGCTGCAGCACATCCGGCAGCTGCGACGCCGGGAAGATGACGGGCGAGAAGAAGAGGACGTAGAAGATGATGAGCTGGGTTGCGGCGTTCGTCGCCTGCTGGTGGGGGATGTACACCGCCATCGCCACGCCCACGCCAGCGAGGGAGAGAACGGAGAGGACCATCACCAGCAGGAATGCCGGCTCGAAGGTGAGAGCGAACCCGTAGTACCAGGCGCCGAAGGCAAGGGAGAAGGCGACCCCGGGGAGCGCCATGACGGCGACCACAGTCACGAGCGAGAGGATATAGGCCTCGCGGCTGATGGGGAGGGTGAGGAAGTACTCCATCCTGCCCTCGGCGCGGGACTGCGCCAGCAGCTGGGGAAGCATCACCAGCCCTACCGTCACGAAGGACTGGGTCGCGGAGCCGGTCACGAGGTACATCGCGGCGTCCTCGGAGATGTCCGGGATGAGGTATCCCATGCCGAGGACGAGGCCCAGCGAGAGCGCGACATGGAGGACGACGACAAACCAGATTTCATCGCGCATGGAGCGCAGTTGCACGGAGAGCAGGTCGAGGTACTGGCGGATGGGCGTCACGAGGCTGCCTCCAGTTCGCGAGGGGGTGCGACGACGGCCGCGTAGATGTCGTCGAGGGTAGGCGGGCCGATGCGGAAGTCGGTGAGGAGGCCGGCTTCGCGAGCCGCGCTCAGCCATGCACTGACGGCGGGAAGGTCGCGCTGTTCGAAGAGGTAGCGGCCCGGGCTCATTGCTTCGGCGACGAGGGCCGGGTGGGGCGAGACATCTCCCCGGAGAATAGCCTCCAGGCGGAGCTTTTCCGTGACGAGTGAGCGGAGCGAGCCCGGTGTGCCTTCCCGGACGATGCGGCCGCCATCGATGATGGCGAGCCGGTCGATGAAACGCTCGGCCTCGGCGAGGTTGTGAGTGACGAGGAGGACGGTTGCTCCCTGCTCGCCGAGTTCGCCGATCGCGTTCCAGAGCAGCTGGCGGCGGATCGGGTCGACGTCGTTCGTCGGCTCATCGAGGACGAGCAGCCGCGCCGGCGCGGCGATGGCTGCCGCGAAGCCAGCCAGCCTGCGCACGCCGCCGGACGCCGAGTGCATGGACGTGGAGGCGAACGGGCCAAGGTCGAGCTGGCCGACGAGTTCGTCACGCCGGAGCCGGGCCGCCCTTGGTTCGACGCCGCGGAGGCGGGCCGAGTATTCGATGAGCTCGCCCACACGGAGGGTCATCAGGTCGAACTGGCCCTGGGGGAGGAAGCCGATGTTCTTCCGGGCGAACCCGGGGTCGGCCACGATGTCGCGGCCGTCGAGCGTGATCGTCCCGGCGGTGGGGCGGAGCACCCCGAGGACCTGGCGGACGAGCGTCGTCTTGCCAGCGCCGTTCGGGCCGAGGAGCCCGTAGATCTCGCCGGGCCGAAGGACGACCGAGATGCCGTCGTTTGCGAGCGTGCCCGTGCGGTAGCGCTTCACGAGGCCGGAGACGGAGAGGACCGGCATCCCGCCGGCGTTGAGCACCACGGCGTCATACCTTCACCGGCGCGGTCCGCCGGAGGAGGTCTTCGAAGGCGTAGAGGGCATCTTCGAGCTTGTAGAGCCCGGGCTCGGCAGCCTGGACCACCTTGAGCCCGGCGACGGTGGCGGCGCCGAGCAGGGCGACCGCTTCGAGGCTGATGTCCTCGGCAATTTCGCGATACCCCATCGAGACGAGCAACCCGCCGGCGATGTTTTCGAACGTCTGCCCGAAGGACTGCGCGGCCTGTGGCTGAAACGAGTCCGACGCGCGGGCGGCGAGCACCTCCAGGCTCTTCTGGACGAGCATCGCAAGCGGGGATTGGGAGCGAGAAACCATGGTCGTCCCTCCTGACCGGGCGATAGTAAACATGTGACTTAATAAAATCAATACACGCATTGATTTTTCTCAGTATTCCTTTGGTTCGCCCACCCAGACAAGGATGGGCCGCGCCGGGACCGTACGAGGGCGATGCTGCGGGTGCCGACATCTCTCCGTAGGCTTGTGCCGTGAGCAGCGGGAACGAGGGTTCGGTTGGCGAGGTGGCGCGCTACTTCCTGCGCCTCGGAGTGATCGCCTTCGGGGGACCGGCCGCCCATATCGCGATCATGCGGCGGGAGCTCGCGGGCCAGCGGAAATGGACGACGGACCAGGAGCTGGTCGACATGCTGGGCGTGGCCAACCTGATCCCGGGGCCGAACTCCACGGAGATGGCAATGCACCTGGGAGCGGGCCGGGCGGGCTGGCGCGGCCTCTGGGTCGGGGGCTTCTGCTTCATCCTCCCGGCGACGGTGCTCACGATTGCGCTGGCATGGGCGTACGTCCGCTACGGCTCCACCCCCGCGGGAGAGGGCATCATCCTCGGGGTGCAGCCGTTCATGCTGGCGATCATTGTGCAGGCGATCTGGGGGCTGAAAGGCGCCGCCCTCAAGGGCGCCGAGACGCTCTTGCTCGTGTTCGTGGTGGCGTTCGCGGCGGCGGCGGGCGTGGGCGAAATCCCGCTGATCTTCGGCGCGGGGATCGTCATGCTGCTGATCCACGCTGCTGTCCGCGCCCTCACCGCGAGCAGCCGGAAGAACCTCAATGCGATGCCGCCGGCGGGGAAGCGGGCCAGGAAAGGCCCGTTCCGGCGCAACCTCGCGGTGGCGCCAATGGCACTGGCGGCCGCCGGGGCCCCGGGCGTCTCCGTATGGGAGCTGTTCCTGGTGTTCCTCAAAATCGGGGCGCTGCTCTACGGCAGCGGCTACGTCCTGTTGTCGTTCATGCAGACCGAATTCGTCGACCAGCGGGGCTGGCTCACGCAGGAGCAACTGGTCGACGCGATCTCGGCGGGCCAGTTCACGCCGGGGCCGGTGTTCAGCACGGCCGGGTTCGCGGGGTACGTCATCAGCGGCTGGGAGGGCGCGATCCTTGCCACCCTGGGCATCTTCCTGCCGTCGTTTCTCTTCGTGACGGCGACGCATCCACTGGTGCCCCGACTGCGGCGTTCGAGCTGGGCGGCACCCTTCCTGGACGGCGTGAACGCGGCCGCCCTCGCCCTGATGGTTGTGGTAACGGTGCGGCTCGGGCTCGAGGTGCTGGACGGCTGGTACACGGCGGTGTTGTTCGTGGTTGGAGCGGCCATCCTGCTGCGCTTCAACCCGAACAGCGCCTTGCTGGTGGCGGCCGGCGCGGCGGCCGGATTGGCGTATACGGCGGTTGCGTAAAAGTTGTGACAGTGGATCTTTGAGGATTTTGATACCTAGTGCACAATCCCTTATTGGAGGAACACCACAATGACAAAGGTGAACGTATTGGTGGGCACGCGGAAGGGCGTGTTCTCGCTGACCAGTGACGCAGCCCGCGACAAGTGGGCGATCACCGGCCCCTTCGTGGGTGGCCTGGACGTGAATCACGCGGTGATGGACCCGCGCAATGGGACCATCTTCGCCACGGCGAACGACCCGTGGTTCGGTCCGACCGTGCGCTACTCGCGGGACATGGGCGAGACCTGGGTGGACGCGAAGGCGAGCCCCCGCTTCGCCGAGGACCCGAAGCCTGAGCCGGGCGACGACACGCCCTGGTTCGTCCGCGAATCGACCGTCATCGAGCGCTGCTGGCACATCCAGCCGGGGCGCGCCTCCGAACCGAACGTGATGTATTGCGGCGTCGGCCCGGCCGCGCTGTTCCGATCGGATGACAACGGGGTGACCTGGGAGGAAAACGCTGCGCTCAGTTCGCACCCGACGAAGAGCAAGTGGGCACCGGGCGCAGGCGGCCTGATCCTGCATTCGGTGTTGCTGGATCCAAAAAACAAGAACCGCATGTGGACGGCGATCTCCGCGGCGGGCGTGTTCCGCACCGAAAACGGCGGCGCGAGCTGGCAGACGATGAACGACAACATCCGGGACCCCGGCGCGGCGTTCGACCCGAACATGCCGCTCTACCCGGAGGCCGGGCAGTGCGTGCACCAACTGGCGCACGCGGCCGGCGACAACGACCGGCTCTATTTGCAGGGCCACTCAGGAACCTACCGGAGCGACGACGGCGGCAACCACTGGACGGAGATCACCGCGGGGCTGCCTTCGGACTTCGGCATGTCCATGGCGGCCCATCCGCACAACTCCGAGACGGCCTACGTCGTCCCGCTCCAGGGGGGCGAGCTGCGCTGCCCGCCGGAGTTCAAGCTGCGCGTCTTCCGGACCAGCGACGCCGGGGCGACCTGGGAGCCGATGACGAAGGGCCTGCCGCAGGAACAGGCGTTCATGGGCGTCTACCGCGACTCCCTCTGTACCGACACGCTCCCGAGCGCAGGCATCTACATGGGCACCAACACCGGCCAGCTCTGGGTGAGCGCCGATGACGGCGACAGCTGGAAGATGGTCACCCAGAACCTGCCGCCCATCTGCTCCGTGGAAGCAGCCGTCCTCGAGTAGCACCCCAGCAAGCGACTCCGCACCACACCGGGTGTAGCGCGCGGTATAGTCCGCGCGCTACACCTTTGTCGTTGGAGTGCACCAGTGTCGTCGATCGATTTCATGAAGCAGACCCTCGATTTCATCCACCGCGGCTTCCGCGGCGCGCCCGAAGGGCTGACCGACGAGCAGCTGCACTTCGTCCCGGAGGGACAGTCTCACTCGATCGCCTGGTGCATGTGGCACGGCGTCCGCATCGAAGACCTGTTCTTCCAGCAGATCTTCCAGGGCAAGCCAGCGGAGTGGGACACGGGCGGATGGGCCGAGAAGACCGGGCTGCCCGCGAAGGGATTCGGCACCGGCCAATCCACCGAGGACGCGAAGGCGATCCGAATCGGATCGCTCGACGACTTCAGGGCCTACCAGCAGAAGGTCGGCGAGCTCGCGTTCGCGTTCCTCGATTCGCTGGACGAAGCGGGCCTCCAGCGCGAAGTGAAGCTCGGAGAGAAGACCGAGACCATCGGCGAATCACTCAACCTCCACCTCGTCATCCACCTGAACGGGCATCGCGGAGAAGTAAACCTGCTGCGCGGCATGCAGGGCTTCGACCCCGTCCTCTTGAACCAGGGCGGCTGATGCCGCTCAGCCCCGGAGCAGGCGCGCCACTTCTTCGACGACGTGGAAGTAGCGCGTCGTGCCCTCCAGACTGACCTGCTTCGAAAGCCACTTGTTGAGGTCGAACCCGGGTTCGCGGTCCACAGGCGCCACCGAGAGGATCTCGCGTTCGCGCGCCGCCACCACGTGGGCCTGCGCGGCGGCGGCGACTTCGAGACCGGCCGGCAGCGGCCCGCGGAAGAGGGTCACGTAGCGGGTGTGCGTTTCCGGCGGGTATGCGGCGAAGGGTTCGTCCGCGATGACCATCTCGAGGTCATCGAGTGAGCGGACCACCGCAGGGGCGTTCCGCAGGCCGCGCTCGACCAGCGCCGCCTCGATGGTGCGGGCGGCTTCTTCGGGGCCGAGGTCTGCCTCGAAGAGCAGGTTCCCGGTCTGAAGGTAGGTGGTAACGGCGCCAAGGCCGGCGTCGCCGCAGATGGCGCGCAGTTCGGCCATGGTGATGCGGTTGTGTTTGCCGACGTTGATAGCCCGGAGGAACGCCGCGTAGCGCATGCTGACGCCAGTTTACCGGGTCTGGGCGGGAGGGCTGAGCAGCCCCTTCGCCGTACGGAGAGTTATGTAGCTCATCGTCCCTTTTCGCACGCGAAGATGCGGAATCCTCCGGAAGCAGCGCATGCCCCGGACTGGCCACGATCCCGCCAGCCCAATGGAGGAGATCGTTGTGTCAATCCGTATTCGACGCGCCTCAGTGCTGTTCGCCGCCATCGCCGCCGTGGCATTCCTGGTGGCCTCAAACTCCCGGGCCGGGGGATCGCCAGCCACCGCGGCAGGCCCTCCTGACGCAAGCGTCACGGATTGGGATGCCGTGGCCATGACAGCAATGCTCGCCAACCCTGGAATCACGCCTCCCGAACAGCTCGTCCTGTACGGGTACCTGAGCATCGCGGTCTACGACTCGGTCGTCGCGATCAACGGCGGCTACGAGCCATTCCTGGTCGACGCATCCGCGCCGGCGGGCACGTCATCCGAGGCCGCTGTGGCGAGCGCCGCGCGGGGAATCCTGCTGCACCACCTCACCGCCCCAGCGGCCGTCGGCATCATCGAAACTGCGTACGCCACCGCACTCGCCGGCATCGCCGATGGGCCAGCGAAAGACGCCGGAGTTGGCGTCGGCGCCACGGTCGCCCAGGCCGTTATCGATGCGCGCGCCGGCGACGGCTTCCGCGCGCCGCAGCCGGACTACGTCAACCCCGACCCACCCGTTCCGGGCGTCTACGTCACGACTCCGCCGCCACCGCCGCCACTAGGCCCCATCGGACGGCACCTCGCGAAGATGACACCGTTCGTGTTGGACTCGGCCGACCAGCTGCGCCCGAAC
>CALMIW010000116.1 GCA_937864275.1 uncultured Dehalococcoidia bacterium | reverse complement strand
ACTTCACGACTCGGTCTCCCAGGCGCTCTATGGCATCGCGCTCGGGGCACGGACGGCGCGCCGGAGGATCGGGGATGACGGCCCCGCGAATGTCACCGAGCCGCTGGATTACGTGCTCTCGCTGGCGGAAGCGGGCCTGACGGAGATGCGCGCGCTCATCTTCGAACTGCAGCCCGAATCGATCGCGCAGGAAGGCGTCGTCGCGGCGATCGGGCGGCAGGTGGCCACCACCCAGGCGCGCTATGGCGTGAGCGTCGTGGCCGATCTCTGCGACGAACCCGACGTCTCGCTCGATGTGAAGGAAGCCGTGTACCGGATCGCGCAGGAGTCGATGCACAACACGGTGAAGCACGCGCGGGCCACCCGCGTCGACGTGAAGCTCGAGATGACCGACGACGGGCTGTGCCTCGAAATCGCCGACAACGGACAGGGCTTCAACGCGGAAGGCGAGTTCCCCGGGCACCTTGGGCTGAAGTCGATGCGCGAGCGCGCCCGGGACATCGGGGCCGACTTCTCGGTCTCGAGCGAGCCCGGGGCGGGCACGCGCATCACCCTGCACGTCCCCCGCTCCTAACGGCGGGTGCGCGGATCCAGGGCATCCCTCAGGCCGTCCCCAAGGAACGTGAAGCAGAGCATCAGCACCGCGATGGCCGCCGAGGGGAAGATGATCATCCACTGGTTGACGCGGACATAGCCCTGGCCCTCGGCGACGAGCGTACCGAGACTGGCGGTTGGCGGCGGGAGCCCGAAGCCGATGAAGCCGAGGAAGGCTTCGGCGAAGATCGCCGTCGGCACGCCGAAGGTCACCGCAACGATTACGGGCCCGAGCGTATTCGGGAGCATGTGACTGAAGACGATGCGGCGGGTGCTCGCGCCCATGGACTGGGCTGCGAGGACGTACTCCGCATCGCGCAGGGAGAGCATCTGGCCGCGGACCAGGCGAGCGAGCGTCACCCAGCTCACGAACGAGATGGCGAGGACAACCTGCAAGAGCGCGCCCGGCATGCCCGGCAGCTGCGGATCGCCCGTGCCAATGATCGGCCAGTCGCGCTGGGAGAGGACGGCGCGCATGAGGATGATGGCAAGCAAATCCGGGAAGGCGTACATCAGGTCGGTGAAGCGCATCAAGACACCGTCGGTCGCCTTCCCGCCAAGGGCCGCCCCGGCGCCGACCGCGATGCCGATGGCGAGCACCACCAACTGGGTGCCGATCCCGATCTTGAGCGAGATGCGCGTGCCGGCCCAGACGCGGGCCCAGGTATCGCGCCCCAGGTTGTCGGTGCCGAACCAGTGGCTGGAGGTCGGTCCCGTCAGGATCTCGGAGTACTGCTGCTCGGAGGGGCTGTAGCGCCCGACCGCGTCTACCAGGCCGGCGAGGGCCGCGAAGACGACGACCGAGGCGAGGATGATCCCGGCGGCGAGCGCGAGACGATTCTTGCGCAGACGCTGGAAAGCCATGGACCACAGGCCAATCTGCTTGCGCCCGGGCGCGAACCCGGATTCGAGGATGGCGGCTTCGTTGGAGATGGCCATTAGTACCGGATCCTGGGGTTGGCGACCGCATAGCTGACATCGACGGCCAGGTTGAGGACGGCGATGAGCGTGGCGTAGAGCAGCGTCATCCCCATGATGATCCCGTAGTCCCGGGCGCCGACTGCCTCGACGAAGGCGCGGCCGACGCCGGGGATGGCGAAGTACTGCTCGATGACGAATGAACCGGTGATGAGGCCGGCAAGGATCGGCCCCAGCACCGTGAGCACTGGCACCATCGCGTTGCGCATGGCGTGGTGGAGGACGATCGAGAACTCCTGGACGCCCTTCGCGCGGGCTGTCCGGATGTAGTCCTGGCGGAGCACTTCGAGCATGGAGGCCCGGGTGATGCGGGCGATGAAGGCCGCCGGGTACATGCCGAGGGCGACGATCGGCAGGACCATCTGCCTCGGATTGCCGAACTCCCAGCCGATGACATCGAACCAGCCGAGGTGGAGCGCGAAGAAGAGGACGAGGAAGACCGAGAGCACAAAGTTGGGCACGGCGGCGCCAGCGGTGGCCACGAACACTCCGATGTAGTCGAGCGGGCCGTTCTGCTTCACGCCGGAAAGCACCCCAAGGCTGAGGCCGACAAGGAGCGCGAAGGCGAAGGCGCAAAGGCCGAGCTGCACGGTCTCGGGAAGACCCTCGGAGATGACGTCGCTCACGGGGCGGTCTTGCCGGAACGAAAGCCCGAGGTCTCCCTGCAGGAGGTTGCCGAGGAAGCTGAGGTACTGGTCGGTGAGGGAGCCATCGAGGTTGTACTTGCGCTCGAGAGCTTCGACGGTGGCGGGGGGCAGCGGCTTCTCGTTATCGAACGGACCGCCCGGCACAGCGTGCATCAGGAAGAACGTGATGGTGGCGATGGCCCAGAGCAGGGGCGCCATCACGACGAGTCGGCGGAGGATGTAGGCGGTCATGGGTGGTTCTCCCCGGAAGAAAGCGGGGCTGGCGTCCGATTCCACGGGCGCCAGCCCCGGGATGGGGGTTTGAGGGACTACTTCTCGAGGTACCAGGCCTCGATGTTCCAGTCGCCGGCGAGGAAGGCATCGAGCGGGCCGGCGTTCTCCTTCGGCCCCTTGAGCTTCGCTTTGGCGATGTAGTTGAAGCTCTCCTGGTAGAGGACGGGCCCGGCGAGGAGCGGGTCTTCGCTCAAGAGCTTGTTGATCTCGCGGTACTGCGAGCGGCGCTCTTCATCGTTGGTGTTGAACGAAGCCTTCTTGAAGAGGTCGTCCAGCTTCGCATCCGAGATGCCGTAGTGGTTGTTGGCGCCGCCAGTCTGGAAGAGACCGGCTACCCAGTTCTCCGGGTCCGGGTAGTCTTGCGTCCACCCGCCGGGGAAGAGTTCGTAGTCCTCGCTGGTGAACTTCGCGGCACGGGTCTTCGAGTCGACCACTTCGATGGTGATGTCGATGTTGAGGATCTTCTTCCACTGTTCCTTGAGGAACTCGGCCGTGGCCTTCCGGTCGGGAACGTCGTTCACCGTGATGGTCAGGACGGGGAATCCCTTGCCATCGGGGTAGCCCGCTTCGGCGAGGGTCTTCTTCGCCTGGTCGGCGTTGAAGCCGACGGTCTTCGAGTAGGACGTTTCGGTGATGCCGCCGCCGACAACCGCCGGGGGCATCCAGGTGGTGCTGGGGATGTAGGCGCCCTGGAAGGCGACCTTGTTCAGGGTGTCCCGGTCCGTCGCCTGGGAGAGGGCGAGGCGGACCTTGGGGTTATCGAGCGGCTTCTTGGCGAGGTTCATGTGGACGGCGCGCGTGGTGACGCCCGGGACCTGGAAGTACTCCTTCCCGAGGGTTGGGTCGGCCTTCACGACGGTGAGGTTCGTGAGGTTCACGCGAGTGATGTCGATCTGGTCCGCGCGGTAGGCGTTCTCGGCAACGTCGAGCTTGTCGATGTACTTCATCGTGATCTTGTCGATGTTGGCCGGGGTGCCGTAGTAGTTGTCGTTGCGGACGAGGACGGCCTGATCTTTGGCCTTGTACTCGATGATCTTGTACGGACCGTTGTAGACGAGCTTCGTCACATCCGGCCAGGCCTCGCTGGACGTCTTCACAACGTGCGCCGGCGAAGGGAAGGTCATCCAGAGCGAAAGGATGAGCGTGAAGGTCGGCTGGGCGTTCTCGAGCTTGAACTCGACGGTGGTGTCGTCGGTCGCTTTGACGCCGACGGCGTCGCGCAGCTTCGTCTTCTGCTCGGCCGATTCCTTGGACGCGGCGTAGAACTCGTCGCAGCCGACGATGTTGCCGATGGTGTCTTTGTAGTTGCCGGCGTTGTCCGGGTCGCAGGTGCGCTGAATGCCCGCGACGAAGTCCTTGGCGGTGAGCGCGGCGCCATCGGACCATTTCAGGCCGGTCTTGAGCTTGACCGTGTAGGTCTTGCCATCGCTGGAGATGGTGGGCATGGAGGCGGCGAGTTCGGGCTCGGCCTTGTTGTCCTTATTCAGGCGGTAGAGGCCGCGCCAGACCATGCGCTGGACGCCGATGTCCTGGGCGAAGGCCGAGTAGTGCGGGTCGAAGCTGTCGGGCTCCGGGTAGACCATGGTGATTTCGCCGCCCCTTTTCGGCGTATCACCAGCCTGGGTTGCGGTAGCGTCGGCGCCACCGTCGTCGTCGTCGTCATCATCGCCGCACGCCACCATAAGCAGCGAAATAGCGAGGACAGCGAGAAGGCCAAATAGGAATCGCGGTTTGAAACGCATCATCAGGGACATTCCCTCCTCTTTCTTTCTCGCCGGTAAATTCGTCTACCGATCGGTCGAAGTCAACGGAGTTTACGCGCCAATTCCGCATACGGGATGGATTCTTCAACAGGTCTCCACAAGTACCAAGAAAGTACGTGGTACTAGTGAAGATAGAATGATGATCCTATGAAAAATCAAAGATCGTTCAACGCAGAGAAAGTTGGTTTGGGACGAAGTTCGGATGAAGTTCTCAACGGTGGCGCGGGGTTCGGGCACGCCGGCCTTGAACACCTGCCCGCAACGGGCGTAGCGTCACCGCGTATGGGATCTGTCTGGGTGGAGAGCCTCGGTCGCGGCTTCGAACAGGCCCTCGATCTGTTGGCCGGGGCGGTGCGGGACTGCACGGACGAGCTGTGGGAAACGGCCATGTGGCGCGTCCCTGCTCCGGCGGCCGATCACCAGTTCTTCGGCCCGGACTGGAACCCCGTCGCCGAGGCCGCGCAGCGCAGCGCCCTGGCCCAGCGATGGGTCGAACGGCGGGCGACTCCGTGGGGCGTGGCATGGCACGCGCTGGAGGTGTTCGACTACGACTTGACGGGCGAATTCGGCCCATGGGCGCCACCGTCGCCGTTCACTGGGCACCCTCACTGGAGAGATCTCGCGAGCTTGCCCGAGGCCTGGCCACGAGCCGAGATGATGGGTTACATCGACTACTGCCGCGAGCGGGTACGCAACACGCTGGCCGACATGACCGACGAGAAGGCAGCGGCGCCGTTGCCGCCCGCTCACCGCTACCACGGCCAGCCACACGCCCGGATCATCACGGGCCTCCTGGGGCACACGACCGAGCACGCATCGCAGATCCGGCAATTCATCACTGCCGCGGGGATCGCGCCCGGCGCGTAGGCCGGTTCCCCGCGACTCATGCTCGCGTTCCGTTCGTTTCCAGGTGGCTTACGACGGCCGCGGCACTACCCGCACCGGCGGCAGCCCCATCGGACCCGTGGCCACCTCCGGAGCCGGCAACTCGACCGTGAACACCGCGCCGCCGGACTCGGCGTTTTCGGCCGTGACCGTCCCTCCGTGGGCGTCTACCAGCTGGCGCACGATAGCCAATCCAAGGCCTGCTCCTCCGGTCGCCCTGGTCCGGGACGGGTCGGCGCGGTAGAAACGCTCGAAGATCAGCGGGAGGTGTTCCGGGGCGATGCCTGGACCGGAATCTCGCACTTCGAGCACGGCCGTGTGTTCGCCGGGGCGGATGGTGACCGTGATGCGGCCGCCGTCAGGCGTGTGGGTAACCGCGTTCTCGAGGAGGTTGCGGACCACCTGGCCAAGACGGTCGGCATCGCCGTCGACGACAGGGACACGCTGGAAGTGGGCCTGGATGAGGATCCCGCGCGAACGCGCGCGAGGGACGACCAGTGCGACGGCCCGCTCCACCACCTCGACGAGGTCGAGTGGCTCGACGTGGAGGACCTGCCGGCCGGCATCGGCGAGTGAGAGCTGCTCGAGGTCGTTGACGAGCCGGACCAGCAGGCCCGCTTCCTCCTGCAACGATGAGATAACGGCAGCATCCGGTTCGACCACGCCATCGGCGATGGCATCCAGGTAGCCCGAGACGTTGTTGAGCGGCGTGCGCAACTCGTGGGCGACGTCGCTCGTCATCTGGCGGCGCAGGTCATGGTTCCGTTCGATGCTCGCCGCCATGGCGTTGGACGCCTGGCCCAGCGTTCCGATCTCGTCCGTCGAGGTGACATCCACGCGCTGGGAAAGGTCGCCGGATTCGAGGCGGCGGGCGGCGGCGGTCAGTTCCTCCACGGGCTGGACGATCCGGCGCGACAGCCAGACCGCCGCGACCATCGCGACAAGCGCAACCCCGACAGCCGCAGCCGACACCTGGCGGTTGATTGTATCGATCGTGCCGCGCCGGTCCGCTTCGTAGGCCTCGATGAAGCCCGGTTCGGCCTGGATGGTGTAGGCCTCGCTGCCGGTATCGAAGGTTGCCGACCGCGCGATGGCGTCGAGGTCCAGCTCGGTCGTGTACACGGGGATTTCGTTGTCATCGGTCGAGCTTGTCGGGCCGCCTCCGGCCCTCCGGATCGGCTGGATCTGGAACTGCAGGCGGCCGTCCAGGTTCGAGTCGCTGGAGAGCCGGGCGGCTACCGCCACGGAAATGAGGGCGAGCACCGGGACGGCGACGAGCACGGCCAGCAACCTGAGGCGAAGGCTATGACGCATCCCGGTACTCGGCGAAGCGGTAGCCGACGCCGTAGACCGTTTCGATGTAGACCGGGCGTTCGGCATCGCGCTCTATTTTCTTCCGCAGGTTGCGAATGTGCGCGTCGATCGTCCGCTCGAGGCCCTCGTAGTTGTAGCCGAAGGCCTTCTCCAACAGTTCGAGCCGCGAGAAGGCCTTGCCGGGTTCCTTCGCCATCGTCAGCAGGAGCTGGAACTCCTTCCGGGTGACATGGGCATCGCGGCCATCGACGCGGACCTCGTGGCGGCGGCCATCGATGGCCAGCGGTCCGAACGAGAGTTCGCAGGCTTCGGGCAGCTCGTTGGTACCCTTGCGCCGGAGGACGGCGCGCACGCGGGCAACCAACTCTCGCGGACGGAAGGGCTTGGTCACGTAGTCGTCGGCGCCGAGGTCGAGCGCTCGCAGGGTATCCACTTCGTCGGTGCGGGCGGTGACGAGGATGATGCCGACATCCGATTCTTCGCGGAGGATGCGGCAAACCTCAAGGCCGTCGAGCTCCGGCATCATGACATCGAGAAGGACGAGGCCGAGGTTGTTGCGCCGGGCCAGCTCGAGGCCCTCGCGTCCGTTGCGCGCGACAGTAACCGGATAGCCATCGCGGTCGAGGTACAACCGGATGAGCTCAGCCGTCTTGGAATCGTCTTCGACGATCAGGACACCTGGCTTCATGGAACTCCCGATGCGACGGTCATCTCGCTATACTTTGCCCCTGCAACGAGTTTCAGCCTGCTTCCCCGATGTTGACGCCCGGGGAAGCAGGCGAGGGAACCACCGGCACGACGACCGGATTGGGCGCACAGTACCCCCTGCGCTGCGAAGAAGTTGTGAAGATCCCCGTGAATTCTGGCATTTTTTGGCCTGATCGGACCCGAAGCGCGGTATCCGCCCCGGGCCGGGAACGGTCGCCGCGGCCGCGTCCGATCACGGCCCATTCGCGAATGCGGGGATTCCCGGATTCTCTGGATCGCTTTTACCGAATAGATTGAAGCGGCCCGAGCAAGACCCGCGCGGAGCAGGCCCCGGACGGTGCCCGTGAGCCAGACATTCGCCAGCCAGCAACCCGGGCGGAGCGTGGAAGAGCGCCTCCAGCGGCGATTCGACCTCCTGTTCGCACAAACCACAGAACCGATGCTCATCACCGATGGGCTCGGCACGATCCTCGATGCCAACCAACCATTGCTCGACCTGCTCAGGATGACGAAGGCGGAGTTCCTGGCGACCGAGTTCGCGAGCTACCTGGGAGGCGGCGAGAGCGAGCAG
Source organism: uncultured Dehalococcoidia bacterium (assembly GCA_937864275.1). GTDB lineage: Bacteria > Chloroflexota > Dehalococcoidia > Tepidiformales > Tepidiformaceae > Amarobacter. The sequence goes on along the minus strand of CALMIW010000116.1, from coordinate 1,010 downwards.
CTGCGGGTACGGGCCGAGCGGATGGCGCAGGGATCGCTGACCGGCGAAACGATGGTCCACGTGCCCGGCCGGCCACCGAGGAAGCTCCGGTTCTGGACGATAGAAGTGGAGACCGCCGACGGCGGCCTGCGGGCCTACATCGGCGTGACGCCGGTCGGGGCCGGCCCCTCCGCCCAGCAGATGTCGGCAATCCTGCACGCGAACTTCGACGACTCGCCCGATGGGAAACTTGTGTCTGACGCCTCCGGCCGCACGCTCTATGCCAACCGCCGGCACATGGAATTGTGGGACCTGACCGAGGAGGACCTCGTCCTGCCGTTCGCCGAGCGCTGGGCGATCACGCGGACCCGGCTGAAGAACCCGCGCGCCTTCAAGAACATGCTGGAAGCCGTCGAGCAAGACCCGGCTGTGCCCCACGCGGCGACGCTTGAACTCGTCAACGGCCGCATCCTCGAGGTCCGGACGGCCGCGATCCCGTTTGAGGGAGACGTGCCCGGGCTCGCCTTCACCGCGCGGGACATCACCGAGCAGGCGAACGCTCAGAAGAAACTGCGCGCTGCCGCGACGCTCCTCGAATCGGTTTCGACCAACTCGCCGGAAGGGATCATCGTCGTCGACCTGCAGGGCGAGGTGCTCCACCACAACCAGCGGTTCCTCGACACCTGGGACGTCGACGAGTCGTACCTCCGTCTGCCGATCCAGGAGCGCTGGAAGCTGCTCCTCCCGCACGCTGTCGACCCGGTGGCGTTCGCCGAAGCCTCACGCAAGCTGTCGGATGACATGGTCATGGAGTTCGAGAACGAGTTCTCGATGACGAACGGCAAGCCCATCCACCTCGTGACGAAAGAGCTTCGCGACGCATCCGGCGAGCTCCTCGGGCGCGCGTCGTTCTACCGCGATGTCACCGCGGAGCGCCAGGCGGAATCCGTGCTGCGTGAAAGCGAGGAGCGCTACCGGACGCTCATCGCCACGCTGCCGGTGGGCGTTGTCATGAGATCGGAAGAGCGTCG
>CALMIW010000115.1 GCA_937864275.1 uncultured Dehalococcoidia bacterium | reverse complement strand
ACTGCGCCCCTCCCCCGGGCATCGCGCGGCGAGTTCGGCTCCTGGGATGCCGAAACCTGTCTCCCGATCCTCGACGCGAACAAGCTCGACCAGCCCGTCGTGCAATGCGAGCCACTCCCCGGCGTCGACCTCTTCGAGCTCGCGTGGTTGCTCAAGCGGTTCTCTCGCGGCTACGACGAAGTGGGCTGGCACAACGGAACAATCCTGGTGGTGCCGCGCACCCCTTCGGACCACGTTGCCGGCGTCGCGGCGCGGCTCAGCGTGCTCGTCGATGGGCGCTGTACGTTCGCGGTGATGCAGCCGCGAAACGTTCATCCCACCGTGCGATTCGAAGCGACCGGTTGAACTCCCCATCCGAAATGGGGGAGTTCACCTAGTGCCGCCGATGGCGCGAAGGTGGATGCTGGACGCGAGGTACCGTCATGTACGCTATCCGCGCCGGGGCTGATCGGGGGGTGTTGGAGGCGGTCTTCTCCGCGCATGTGCCCACGGAGGAAGCCCTCCGAGCCATTTCCCAGGCCTTCGTCCTCGCCGAAGCCGGCGGCATCTCGCGCGCCCTTTGCGACGTTCGCGGAGTCGATGCCGGGTTGACCCGCGGCAGCCTTTCGGTCATCGCCGCGAGTTTCGTGGCCCGGTTCTTCGCGGGCCAACGGATCGCGATGCTCTGCACCCCGGAACAGCTGCCGCTCGCGCGCCACTTCGCCCGGTTCGCCCGTATCGGCGAAGAACTTGGCGTGTTCACCCGCGAACCCGACGCCCGCGCCTGGCTCGAATCCGTGCCGGCCCGGACGGTCTCCGCGACCGCGCTCCGCCACATGAAGGCCATGTTGGCAGACTCGCGGCCGGCCGAAGACGAACCCGTCCTGCGCCGGAACTCGGCCTGAGGATCAGGCCGACGGCGGGATGACGGTGGCGGTGCCGTCGATCACGAGCTTTCCGTCCTGGTTCGTCACCGTCGTCTTGAACTTCAGCCACTTGCGCGGCTCGAGCTTTTCAATGCACTCGGCCTTTGCCGTCACGGTGTCGCCGAAAAACACCGGCGCCCGGAACGAAAGTTCCTGGCCGACGTAGATGCTGCCGGGACCCGGCAGTTGCATGCCCACCACCGTCGAGATGAACGAGCCAGTGAGCATTCCGTGGGCGATGCGCTGCTTGAACATTCCGTTGGCGGCCGAGACGGCATCCGTGTGAGCCGGGTTCAGGTCGCCGGTGATGCCGGCGAAGAGGTAGACGTCGCTTTCGCTAATCGTCTTGGTGAAGGTGGCGGAGTCGCCAATCTGGATTTCGTCATACGTAGCCATGCCGGAAGCATGGCGCAGGGGGCCAGTTTGGGAAAGCAGAAAGGCCGCTCACCGACCGCGCGAGGGCGGTAGTCCGCTCAGGGAGTCGGCAGGAAGAGCTGGTACTTCCCGGCCACCTGGTTCCCGCCGATGAGCGGCCCTTCGACGACGAGCGTAATCGGCCCGGTCGTCTCGCCGACGGTGTTCTTGATGGCGACGACCAGGCTCAACGTCCGCCCCTGTCCGGTTGAGACGACGACTTCAGATCGCCCGCCCAGTGTCGCCAGCGGCACGAACGACTGGCCGGCCATGGCCACGGTTGCGTTGCGGACGTTGATCTGCCCGAACTGCTTGGAGGCGTTGGCCATCCAGAGGTCGATGAGGACGATGTGCGTCTGACCTTGCTCTTCGGCCTTCATGACAGAGGACGCCAGCCCGTAGGCCTCCTGGCCGCCCGTAGCCATCAGGATGCAGCGAAAGTACTCGATGGGGTAGACGGCCACCCGGGTCGCCTTGATGGACACGCCGGAGATTGCCTGTTCGACAGCCAGGGGCGTGGTCGACTCCTTCAGCGCGCCGCACTGGGTCGGCTGGCGCTGCAACGCCGGGTCGACTGTCGCGGTCGGCGAAGCCTGCGGCGTCGAGCGGGCGCCGGCGACATCGGAGGTCGCGGTGTTCGACGCCTGCTGGGCCGGCGTCCCGGAGGCGGCAGACTGGGCGCCCGTCACCGATGGTGTCGCCTGCGGCGATGACGCCTGCTTCGTCGCTTCGGGCGGGGGGCTGGCGGTCGCAAGGGCGGGAACGGTCGCGTCCGAACGTTCGATCGGGACTGCGGAAATGTCCTTAGCCTGCCCACTCGCGCCCGGCTGCACACCGAAGGCGACGGCGAGCATGCCGATCACTATCGCGGCGGGCAGTGCGTACTGCGGCTTCTTCAACTGCTGCAGGAGCGCGATCGAGTCCACCCGGGACGGCTGGTGGCGTGGCGCACGTTGCACGCTCCAACCCTATCGCCCGGTCTCCCGATCTCACGATGCGGAAATCCCTTATTCGCGCCCGTTCGTATTCTGATTCGGAGGGGTACTCCAGGGGGGTGGTGGCGGGATGCGCTGAGCCGGCGTGCCTCGATGCCGGCCATTGGCCCGTCCCACGCAGGAGAGCGCCGGGTGAGCGAACCCGGCGCTCTTCTTGTCTGCCGGATGCCGTTCGTAAGAATCCAAAATTTGTTCTCGCATAGACTGGTTTCGTGGTGTATTTCAACCCTTTCCGACCCGCCTACCTGGAGGACCCCTACCCCATCCTCGCTCGCCTGCGCGACGAGGAGCCGGTGCATTGGAACGCCGAACTCGACGCCTGGATCGTCACCAGCTACGCCGATTGCCTCCGCATTCTCCAGGACGATGACCACTTCAGTTCGGACCCGACGGCCGTGCCCAGCGCATTCGGCGCCGAAGTCGCACGGAAGCGCGAAGAGGCGCCGCTCGGCCACGCGACCATCATGGGCAACTCCGACCCGCCGGAGCACACGAGGCTCCGCGCCGTGGTCAACCGGGGATTCACGCCGCGCGCAATAGAAGCGGCTCGAGCGAGCGTTGAGCGCGCGGTGGAGGCAATCCTCGAAGACGCGCCCACCGATCGGCCCTTTGAGGTGATGTCGGGGCTGGCGCAGCCGCTCGCGGTCAGCACCATCCTCGAGCACCTCGGGGTCCCGAGAGAGGACTTCGCCCGGTTTCGCGATTGGTCGCTGGCGCTCATGCGCGCGCGGGCCGAAGGCTCTGCGAACCCGGGCGTCATTGAAATGGCCGCGCAGGCCCGGGGAGAGATGTTCGACTACCTGGCCGAACTGGCGGAACAACGCGACTCACGTGCGAACGAGGCGCCGGCGGACG
>CALMIW010000114.1 GCA_937864275.1 uncultured Dehalococcoidia bacterium | reverse complement strand
CAGGCCGAATCGGACGCGGCGATTAACGGCGGCCACGTGCTTGCCGCGATCGCCGGCAAGCAGCGCCGCTCGGAGCTGCTCTCCACGCGCCTGCGGAGGCTCATCGCGGAGGGCACCCTGCACGTCGCCACGAGCGGCACCGTGATCGGCCAGGTCAACGGACTGGCCGTCTACCAGGCCGGCAACTTCGCCTTCGGCACGCCGCTCCGGATCAGCTGCCGGGTGAGCCCCGGCCGCCAGGGTGTGGTCGCGATCGAACGGGAGACCGAGCGGAGCGGCGCGATCCACACGAAAGGCGTGCTCGTCCTCAGCGGGTTCCTTGCAGGCACCTTCGGCAAGGAACGGCCGCTCACCTTCAGCGCCAGCCTCACCTTCGAACAAAGCTACGACGAAGTCGAAGGCGACAGTGCCTCCTCCGCGGAGCTCTACGCCATCCTCACGGCGCTTGCCGACGTACCGGTGAACCAGTCGATCGCGGCAACCGGCTCGGTTGATCAGTTCGGAAACATCCAGGCCGTCGGCGGGATAACCGAGAAGATCGAGGGGTTCTACGACCTCTGCGCAGAAGTTGGGCTGACCGGCGAACAGGGTGTCGTCATCCCGGCGACCAACGTCAGGAGCCTGAACCTCCGCCCGGACGTTGTCCAGGCCGTCGAAGAGGGCCGGTTCTCGGTGTGGTCCGTCTCCCGGGTGGAAGAAGGGATCGAACTCCTGACGGGCCTGCCCGCGGGCGAACTCAACAACCAGGGGCTCTACCCCGTCGGTTCGGTCTTCGCGCGGGCGGTCGCCCGGCTGACCGCGATGCACGCCGCCGCCTCGCCGCCCACCGCCACGGAATAGGGCGTCCGGATGGCCGTGCCTCCGGAAGTGAGTGCTTTGCCCGGTCACGGCGCCGGGCGCGTCCCTTGCTCTCGCTCGGCCACGAGCATTCGCAGCAGGTCGAGCCGGTCGCTGATGAACCCGTTCACGCCCCAGGACTGGAGGCGGCGCAGGTCGGCTTCGCGGTTTACCGGCCAGGTCATGATCAGGCTCACGCGCTGCAAGAGGTCCTCGACAACGGCCGGCGTCAGCAGCTTCATGTGGATCGAGACAGAATCCGACCGGTGCCCTTCCAGCCGCGGAAGCACTTCGCGAAGCATTCTCCGGCTGCCGATCGAGTGGACGATGCGCGCGTGCGGGTCTTCGTGGAAAGCCTCCAGCAGGTTCCAGAACTGCGAACACACGGAGTACTCGCGGTTCGGCATGAGCTCCCGGACAACCCGGACAACGTCGCGCGGGAACTCCTCGCCGCCGCCCTTCACATCGAGCATCAATTCGCAGTCGGGCGGCGTTACCGGGAGGGGGTCCTGGAGCAGGAAGCGCGAGGTCCACGCGGGCGTGAGCGCCCATCGGTCCCAGAGCAACGGCACCGGCCCCATCGTCTTGAGGTGCCGGACCTCGAGGCGGCCCCTGTGGTAGCGGACATCCGCCTCCACCAGGTCCACCCCGGCGGAACACGCCTCCCGCAGTGCCGCGAGGTCGTTCCCCGCCCGGTGTGCCACCGTCAGTCGCTCCGTTGCCGAGACGGGGCGCCTCATGGGTCGCCCCGCCGGTTGACGCGCGCCAGTCTCGTCCCGGCAGCCACGATCCGCTCCTGCCCGGTATCCAGCCGGCGGGCCGCGGTGGTCGCAACGGCGAGCCCGAAGAGCGCGAGCGCCGCACCGGCAAAGCCGTCAATGAGGTAGTGGTTCGCGGTGGCGACCACGGCCCAGGCCATCATCACCGGGAGAAGGACGCCAACCGTCCGGACGACAGGCGAGCGCCCGTGGCGCACCAGGCTGATCCCCACGAGCAGGTCCCAGCCGAGATGCAGGCTGGGCATCGCGGCGTACTGGTTCACGAAGGCAGGCGGCTGGAGGATCCGGTAGGCGGAAGAACGCTCCGTCACGGTGTCGACCAGGCCGAGATCGAGAAGCCGGGGCGGGGCCACCGGGAACGTCGCAAACACCACCAGGCCGATCCCGCCGGAAATGAGGAATGCGTTCCTCAGGACCCGATAGTCGCTCGGGCTGGAGCGCATGAGCCACACACCCACGACGACGATCACCGGCCAGTGGCCCCAGACGTACACCCAGTTCGCCACGTCCACGAGCCAGTCCCGGCCGGCGAACGCCTCCTGGAACGAAACCTCGTGGTACATCCCAATCCATTTTTCGAACCGGATGACCAGTTCCGCGTTGTCCCGGGCGCGCGCGAACCCGGATTCCGTCAGACCCCGAACCAGGAAGTAACCGAGGTACGCAGTCAGGGCCAGTGCCGCCTCGAAGAGGACGGCCTTCCCGGCCGGGACTTCGCGGATCGCTCGCGGAGGGTCAGTCGTTGTAGTCATCTGCCTCCGAACTAGCGAAGCGTACGCGGCCCGGCCCCGCAAGGGGTCGCGAGGGCGTCGAGGGTTTCGTGCTGCCGTAGTTCAGAGCGTGCTTTCCGCCGGCTGCCGCCGCCCCGGGGAGGCTCCATGCAGACCACTCATCTCGACAAGGACGAGGACCGCCGCTCCCAGCACGCCAAGGAACAGGAAGGTCGCCCGGCCGCCCGCCAGTTCGGCGCCGACGCCAGAGAGGACCAGCGGCACGATTGCCAGCGAATCCGTGACCGTCGATTGCATGGCGAACACCCGCGACTGCTGGTCCCGCGGCGCCGTTGCGCTCAGCAGGGCGCGGGCGCTAACCGGTCCGACCGCGAAGCAGAGACCCAGGAGGAGGGCGACCGGGATGGTGACAACGACTGCCAGGATGACACTCGAGTCCGCCGTAACCGACGTGTCGGGCCGGATCCACGAAGCGGCCGCGGTCAGTCCGCCGGGGAGCCCGCCGAGGGCGAGCATCCCGAGCGCAGTCCCCAGCAGCGTCAGCCGGAGGACGCCGTGGGCTTTCTCCGCCTCGAGCCAGCGGCCCGCCCAGTAGAGGCCGATGCCGACGCCCAGGACTCCCGGCACGATGAGTGCGAGGCTCGCCTCCCTCCCCAGCCCAAGGTCCTTGGCGAAGTAGTAGGGCAGCGCGACCGCGCTCGCCTTGGCGACGAGCTCGGCGAACGCGAGCAGCACACCCGCAAAGATCGCTCCCGGCTGGGCGCGGAAGAAGGCCACGGTCTCGCGGAGAAAGAAGTGGCGGACGCGGGTGTCGCGAGGCGAGAGCTGCCGGGTGCCGATAGCCACAGCCTGCATCAGGACGACGACGCCGCCGTAGGCAATCGCGGCGCCGGCCACCAGGGCCCACGGACTTTCGAAGCGCCATGCCAGCGCGGCCGAGAGGGCGAGGGCGGCGCCCTGTCCCGCGTACTGCAGCACCGTGAGCATGGCGTGCCCCGCCGAAGGCCTCCGGGACTCGATCGTCCGCACCAGCGAGACCTCGGCCGGGCAATAGACCTGCGAGGCCGCCGAGTACAGGAAGGCGATCACGACCAGTGCAGTCACGCGTACCGGTCCGGGGTCGATGGCCGCAACGAGCAGGGTGGCTGCGATGACACCGCCGCGCGCGCATCCTCCGATGACCGGGGCCCGTCCGAGGCGGATGCGGTCGGCCACCATGCCGCCGATCAGGCCGAAGAC
>CALMIW010000113.1 GCA_937864275.1 uncultured Dehalococcoidia bacterium | reverse complement strand
CCGAGCCGTTCCAGTCCTACGCCAACGAGTTGGCCGCGCGCGAAGGTCTCGGCAAGGTCGAGTGCCAGGTGCTCGCCGGCACGGCCGCCGATGAAGTCCTCTCCGCCTCGGTGACCGCGGCCGCCATCGTCATCGGCTCCCACGGCCGGGGCGGCTTCCGCGCCATGGTCATCGGGAGCGTCGCCGACAAGATCGTTCGCGGTGCCGGCGTGCCGGTGCTCATCGAGCCGGGCACGGAAGAGGCGAAGGTCCCGGCCCTGAGCCAGCCGATCCTCGTTGGCGTCGATGGCTCGGACGAAGCCGAACGCGGCCTCGCGGTCGCCCGCGAACTCGCGGCGAAGGAAGGGCGCGGCGTCGTGCTCCTCCGCACCTACAGCATCCCGCCCGCGGTCGGCGTCGAGTTCGCCACCTACCCGGCAGACCTGGCGACAACCATGGAAGAGGCTGCCAAGACGTATCTTTCCAGCGTCGCCAAGCCCGGAGAAAAGACCCTCCTGCGCATGGGCGATGCCACGAACGCCATCCTCGAAGCGTCGGAAGAACTGAACGCGGCGCTCATCGTCCTCACCTCTTCCGGCAAGGGTCTCGGGAAGCGCATCGCGCTCGGCAGCACCACCGACCGCGTCGTCCACGGCTCCAAGCGTCCCGTGCTGGTCATCCCGCGCGGAGCCTGAGCCTCGCGCCGTTCCCACACTCCCCGAAGAGGGCGCCCGGTCGGGCGCCCTCGTTCGTTTCCGCCGCGACCGGCCGCAAACTGGCGCACCCTCACGTTCACGTTAGAATACGGCGGCTTACTACTTTTCTGGGGTTTGAGAGGGGCTTTTCATGGCTTCTGGTCCACTGTCGGGCGTGAGAGTGCTCGAGTTCTCGCAAATCATCGCCGGGCCGTTCTGCGGCATGCACCTCGCCGACATGGGCGCCGAGGTGACCAAGTTCGAACCGGTCATCGGCGAGCCCTGGCGGCTCATGGTCGAACTCGTGCCGAAAGAATCGCGCGTCTTCGCCAGCCTCAACCGCGGCAAGCGCGGCGTCGCGATGGACCTGGCCAGGCCCGAGGCCCGGGAGGTCGCCCACTCGCTCGTCAAAGACACCGACGTGGTGATCATCAATTACCGCCCCGGCGTCGCCGAACAGCTCGGCATCGACTACGCGACGCTCAGCGCCATCAATCCCAACCTCATCTACTGCGAGAACACCGCCTTCGGCAAGAAAGGTCCGCTCGCGAAACGCGGCGGCTACGACATCGTCGTCCAGGCCCTCACCGGGTTGATGGCGGGCGAGGCCAAGCTCGATGGTGACGTCCCCACATACGTCTACCCCGCCATCGGGGACTACGCGACCGGCATCCAGATGTCCAACGCCATCTGCGCCGCACTCTTCAGCCGCGAGAAGACCGGCAAGGGCCAGCGCATCGATTGCACGCTCATGGGCACCGCCATGGCCATGCAGACGAGCCAGTTCACCTGGTTCGACATGTTCGACGAAGAAGTCATCCCGCCGATGCTGAACGACCTCAAGCAGGCACGGGCCGACATGAAGTCGTTCACCGAGCAGGTGGCCGTGCAGAAGAAGTACCGGCCGGCCGCCGCTGGAAACATCTACTACCGCGTCTACCAGACGAGCGACGGCTTCATCGCCGTCGGCGCGTTGAGCATGTCGCTCCGCATCAAGGTGATGGCGGCAACCGGGATCAAGGACCCGCGGTTCCAACCCGACGGGACTTTCGTCATGGCTCCCGAGGGATGGGAAACGCGCGGCCCCGAACTGGTGAAGGAAGCCGAGGCGCTCTTCCGCACCAAGACCACCGAAGAATGGGCGCAGATCTTCGAGCAGCACGGGGTGCCCGCCGGCGCCCTCTACTTCATCGAAGAGCTTTTCGACCATCCGCAGACGGTGGCGAACGGCCTCCAGGTCCACCTCGAACACCCGATGCTCGGCGGCATGAAGCTGGTCGGCCCGCCCTTCCAGATGTCGGAAACGCCGCTGGCCGCCCAGTTCCCGAGCCCCATGCTCGGCGAGCACAACGACGAAGTCATGGCCGAAGCCGGGCTCTCGAGCGAAAAGATCGAGGAGCTCCGCGCCGCCGGAGTGATCCTCTAGCGAACAGGGGCGGGCACCCGCCCCCCCCCGCGAAGAAGGGGCAGGCGCAGTGGCAACGGAACTGACCGCGGAACACTACCTGGAACGCCTCCATGCGCTCCAATCGCCGGAAGAGCTGGTGAAGATCCAGCGCTACTTCAAGACAGGCCCCGGGGAATACGGCGAAGGCGACCAGTTCCTGGGCGTGCGCATGGGCGGCGTCTTCGCACTCACCAGGGAGTTCATTGCGATGCCGCCCGGGGAACTGGAGCGGCTGCTCGAAAGCCCTCTCCACGAGGCCCGCGCCGGCGCGCTCAGCATCATGAGCAAGCAGGCGGAGCACAAAAAGACGCCCGCATCCCGCCGCGAGGAACTCTTCGATCTCTACCTCCGCCGGCACGACCGGATCAACAACTGGGACCTCGTCGATGTGAGCGCGCCCGCCGTCGTCGGCGGCTGGCTGTTCGACAAACCGCGCGACATCCTCTACGACCTCGCCCGCTCCGAGAACCTCTGGGAGCGCCGCACGGCCATCGTCAGCACGGCCTACTTCATCCGCAAAGGCGAGCTCGATGACACCTTTGCCATCGCTGAGATCCTCCTCCGCGACCCGGAAGACCTGGTCCAGAAGGCGGTCGGCGGCTGGCTTCGCGAATCCGGGAAGCACGACCGCCCTCGCCTCCTCGGATTCCTCGATGCGCACGCGGCGACCATGCCCCGGACGATGCTGCGCTACGCCATCGAACGCCTGGAGAGACCCGAGCGCGAGCACTACCTGGCGCTGCGAACCCGGTAGACTCCAACTTCCGCGACACGGCCATGCCGGCCGGGCTGCCACCAATCACTACCACGAGGTTTGCCGCTATGTGTGTCCCCCATGATGCCCACCCGCCTATCGCCGCGATCGCCGGCGCGGCTGTCGATTCCGAGGACCTGGTGCTCCAGGCCGCCGACGGCACGAAGTTCGCCGCCTTCGCCGCCCGCGCCGAGAAACCCGACGGCGTGGGTGTCGTCGTCATGCCCGACGTCCGCGGCCTGTTCACGTTCTACGAAGAACTCGGCCTGCGCTTCGCCGAGCAGGGCATGAACGCCGTCACCATCGACTACTTCGGGCGCACCGGCGGCGTGGGCAAGCGCAACGATCCGGAGTTCCAGTTCATGCCCCATGTGATGAAGACGCACCCTGACGCGATCGCCCAGGACGTGCGGGCCGCGGTGGACTACCTCAAGTCGCCGGCAGGCGGGAACTGCACCCGGGTGTTCACGGTCGGCTTCTGCTTCGGCGGGTCCAGTTCCTGGATGCAGTCCGCCGAGGGCCACGAGCTCGCCGGCGCGATCGGCTTCTATGGCCACCCGGGCCGCGTCATCCAGGCGATGGTCTCGCCCGAAGCGGCGCAGGGCATCAAGAGCTGCCTCGAGCGCGTTTCCGCAATGAAGGCGCCGATCCTCGGGCTACAGGCCGGCCTGGACCAGATGATCACGCAGAAGGACACCGACGCGTTCAAAGCG
>CALMIW010000112.1 GCA_937864275.1 uncultured Dehalococcoidia bacterium | reverse complement strand
TTCCACACATGGGGGAACTGGCTCCTTTGCCATTGGCCCGGGAGGGCACGGCGGCAGCACACCAAACCCGCGAGCGGCGGGTCGTACCTATGGTTCCATGGGTGTGCAGAGCAAATGGGACTGCGAATCCCTGGCACCTGGCGCACCTTTGTCAGCCGGTTGCCCGTGCTGGTTTGTGTGCGGCCTGCGGCCGTGCCTGCCGGGGGGCCATCCGCCGAATGTTTCGATACTGCCCCCGCCTCGTCGTCCTTCGCTGGCGAAGGACCTGGCGCTTGTCACTGGCTCTCGGTGTGCTGTGGTGGGCTGTTGGCGCGGGCGCCTCCTCGATTGGGACTGGAGCGAGTGTTGGCATGGCTCGCCGCCACCGTCAAGCCGCGGACGCATGCTAACCTTCCTTCGTGAGCGAGACGCCCGGTCCGGACGGCCAGCCGCTTTTCCGGCACTCCATCAAGGTTCGCTACGGCGAGTGCGACATGCAGGGCGTCGTCTTCAACCCGAACTACTGGGTCTACGTCGATGATGTCGTCGATCAGTGGCTCATCGCCACACTCGGGCGTGAATGGAACCAGCGCTTCGACTGCGTGGTGAAGAAGGCGACGATGGAGTGGCACGCGGCCGCCCACCACGGCGATACGGTCGAGTTCGCGCTCTCGGTTAGCCGCTGGGGAAGCACGTCGTTCGACGTCCGCCTCTCTGCGACGGTCGCCGGCCAGCCCGTCATCACCGCAGAGGTGGTCTACATCAGCGTCGAACCCGGAACGCACTCACCCTGCCGGGTCTCCCCATCGATCCGCGCGGAGCTTTCGAGGCCCGTGGCCTAACTCTCAGCGCGAGGGATCGCGGCGAAGCCCAGGAAGTCGTCTTCCCACTCGAGGATGAGCTTGATGAGCGCCGCTTCGAGGCCGTAGGGCTGCGCCTGGATGCCGCGCATGCGGAACTCCTCTTCCAGGAGGGAGGCGATTTCATCGAGCGGGCGGGTGTGAATGGCCAACTCCCGCTCGGTCTCGAGGATGAGGTCGACCAGTTCGCCCGACATCTGGTAGCCGTCTTCCTGGAGCTGCTCCCAGATCCATTCGCCGCACTCGGCCAGGAGTGCCCCCTGCAGTTTGCCAGTCGAAGCCATGCGCTACCTCGGTGTCCTCGCTCGGTCTCGTTAGAGACAGACTACTTTGGCTTCTTCGTCGGAGGAATCCGGGGCTGGCGCGGCGGCGCGATGCCGAGCTCCTTCCGGAGCTTCTTCAAGCGCTGGATGTTCCTGGCGTCCGGGCCTGAACCGTCGAAGCCGGGCACTTCGAGCAAGAACGGGACGTCGCCGAAGGCGGGATGTCCCATCAGCGTCCGAAACCCATCGAGGCCCAGGTGTCCTTCGCCGATGTTCTCATGCCGATCGCGGAACGTTCCCAACGGCATCCTGGCGTCGTTCGCGTGGACTGCCACCAGCCGCGCGAATCCAACCTCCGCGTCGAATTCGGCCATGGCGGCACTGCAGCCGTCCGCGGTGGCGAGGTCGTAGCCCATCGCATAGGCGTGACAGGTGTCGATGCAGGCGGCGACGCGGGGGTGACTGCCCATCGCGCGGATGATGGCGCCAAGTTCCCCGAACTGGCCGCCGATGCAGTTGCCCTGCCCGGCGTTGTTTTCGAGGATGAGCAGAGAAGGGTTCTCAGGCTCCTCGTCCAGGACCTCGAGGAGCATCGCGGCGATGCGGCGATTCAACTCCTCGGAGAAGCCGGCCCCGAGGTGGCTGCCGACGTGGAAAATCGTCCCGGTGATGCCCATGAGCCCGGCGAAATGCATGTACGCCTTTAGCGAAGCCCGGGAAAGTTCGAGCGTTTCTTCGCGGGGGCTGCCGAAGTTCATCAGGTAGACGCCGTGGAAGAAGGCCGGCATGGCGTACTTCTCCCGTTCCGCATTGAACAGGGCGATCTGCTCGGCGCTGGGCGCCGGCAGCTTCCACTGCTGCGGTGCCGAGATGAACAGCTGCACGGCTTCCGCCCCGATGGCGCGGGCGCGTTCGAACCCGAGATGGTGCCCGCCGGCGCTGGAAACATGTGCCCCGATTCTCATGGTCGCTCCGAGGGTGCCGCGTCGCTGGAGACGGGCCTGGCTGCGCCCACTATCGCAGGGAGCGGCCCGAGCTTCACTTCTCGTATGTGGAGGAACTCGAAGCCCGCGCGCTCGATCGTCGCCCGCGTATCGCGGTTGGGGTGGCAACCACCGCCGAGCCTCCGCCAGAGGGGCGTGATGGCGTCCTGCGCCGTGGCGCCCACCCGGCCGTGGGCCCGCACATGCTCCCAGAACCTGAACTCTCCGCCCGGCTTGAGTACGCGCCGGACCTCGGCGAGGGCGCGCTCGGCGTCGGGGATCGTGCAGAACACCAGGGTCCCGATGACGGTGTCGAAGGAGGCGTCGGCGAACGCAAGCGACTGCGCGTCGCCGTCCAGGAGCGTGAGGTGGCGGCCGGCTGGGATGTGGTGTCCTGCGCGCTTCCGCATGAACGGGTCCGGGTCGATTCCGGTGTAGTCGACGGAAGGCGGGAGGAACGGCCAGTTCGAACCTACGCCGTAGCCGATTTCGAGCGTTGTCCCGGCGGATCCGCCGACGACCTCGCCACGGATCTGCTGTTCGCGGCGGCTCTCGTGGCGGCTCATCCAATCCCAAATGGCAGCGAACTGCCGGTGTCCAGCGGTGGTCACAGGGCACTCCTCGGCGTTGACACCGCAGCGCGGCATTCACAGAATCCGCGCAGCGTACTCCAGGGTACGGAGGCCACTATGTTTCCCGACGTTCCCAATACCGGTCTACCCCTCTCGGGGCTGACCGTCATCGATTGCACGATCTGGCAGCAAGGCACCTACGCGAGCGCGATGCTTGCCGACTTCGGGGCGAACGTCATCAAGATCGAAGGGCCGGATTCTCCCGACCCGGGGCGCGGCGTCAGCGACGCGTACTTCCAGAGCCACAACCGCAACAAGCGCGGGATCGTCATCGACTTCAAGCATCCGGAGGGACGGGAGACCGTCCTTCGCCTTGCCGAGCAGGCGGACGTGCTGGTACAGAACATGCGCCAGGGGGTGATGGACAAACTCAGGCTGAACTACGCGGCGGTGAGCGCCCGGAACCCGAAGATCATCTACGCCTCGGCCAGCGGCTACGGGTCGAAGGGCCCCCACCGCGAGTGGCCGGCGATGGACATCCTTGGCCAGGCGCGGGGCGGGACGATGATGACCCAAGGCCCGCCCGACCTCGCGCCGATCTTTTCCTTCGGGGGCATGGCCGACCAGGTCGGGGCGATTTCCCTCTCCTACGGGATCCTCATCGCGCTGTGGCACCGCGCACGGACGGGCGAAGGCCAGCAACTCGATGCGTCGCTCCTCGGCGGCCAGGTCATGCTCCAGTCGTTCAACATAACGGGGACGTTGTTCACAGGGCAGGTGCCACCGCGGCGGGCGCGGGAGCAGGCGGCGCGCGCACCGCACCTGGTGCGCCTGCCGGCCGTCCACTCGCCGCAGGTCGCACCGACCACCGACGACGATCGCGCGGCGAACGCGCTGGCCGCGCGGGCCGCCGGCGCCCGCGGTGCG
>CALMIW010000111.1 GCA_937864275.1 uncultured Dehalococcoidia bacterium | reverse complement strand
TGAGCGTGGACCTACTCCCGGCCGGCGCCACCTGCGTGCACCTTCCGACAGGCCAGCCGATGGGCATGGCGCGCACATGACGCGGCGTAGCGGCCGGGGTTCAACTCCGAGAGGCAGGACTATGACCGACGCTGAACTCCTTGACCTGTCGACCCGGGTCGTCTTGTCCGACCAGGCGACGGCCGGCGACCTGATGGCTTGCGAACGGTCCGGGCTGGGACTGGTCCGCGCGTGCTCGGATCTGTACGGGTGGGCGGATCCTCTCGAGGTTGCCGGCCGCGGCGCGATGAACGCGGTCCAGTTCGTGCAGGCTCTCCACTTGGCCCGACGCATGGGCGACGCGGGCGGAACGAGTCCAAAGGCCACCCGCTAGCCCACCCGACCACCCTGCACCCCGATGGAGGGCGATGATGGCGAGGACCGGGGCGAGGCCTTACCGACGGAACCGGGGCCGGGTCTTGGCCGGCAACCCGGTCTGTGTCGAGTGCGGGCAGCCCATCGACACCTCGATCACTGACCAGTACGACCCCGGGTACGGCACGGCGGACCACAAGGTGCCCTACTCGCAGGGCGGCACCGACGCGCTGGAGAACCTGCAGCCGATGCACCGCGGCTGAACCCGGGGGAAGCTCTCCAAGCCCCACTCCAACGTGGCCCGCCGGTCCCGCGACTGGGTCTGCCCCCGGCCCGCCGGTCGCCGAGGCCCGGCCCACCGCGATCGGGGCGGGGAGGGGGTGACCCCCTCGCGGCCTCCACGGGCGCATGACGGCGAGGCGACCAATACCCCCCCGGACCTGCTAAAACACATCCCCCCGAGCTGAAACGGCGAGGTGTCGAAATGAGCCAAAACCGGCCCGTTCTCGCCACAGCGGCGAGTAGGGGCAACCGCAGGAACACCCTGGTCAGGCTGCGAGACGTAGTGGCCTGGTCGATCGACCATTCCGAGGCGCCGCGCGATGTCGCTGCACTTGGCCGACTGATGATGGGCGTCCTGGACGAGATCGAGGCGTGCCCGGCTCCCGTGACGAAGAAGAGGGAGGCGACACCACTCGATGAGTTCACCGAGCACCTGCGAGCTAAGCGCGCCGCCCAGGATCAGAACCGCGCCGCCGGCAGCTGAGTCCTACGGCCCGGCCGCCGCGGCTCTCGCGGCTGGATACGGTCTGCGACCGGACGGCTGGCAGCAGCTCGTCCTCGACGACATGCTCGGCCTCACCATCGAGGGCCGATGGTCCGCCTCGCAGGAGGCGCTGTCGTGTCCGCGCCAGAACGGCAAGAACGGCATCATCGAGGTCCGCGAGCTGTTCGGCATGGTCGGCCTCGGCGAGCGAATCCTGCACACTGCCCACGAGGTCAAGACCGCCCGCAAGGCGTACCTGCGGCTGCTGGGGTTCTTCGACAACCCGAAGAAGTACCCGGAACTCGCCGAACTGGTCGAGGAGATCCGCAAGACCAACGGCCAAGAGCAGATCCTGCTGAAAAACGGCGGATCCGTCGAGTTCATCGCTCGCTCGAAGGCCTCCGGCCGCGGCTTCACCGCCGACGTGCTGGTGATGGACGAGGCACAGGACCTCAACGACGACCACCTCGCGGCGCTGCTGCCGACCATCTCCTCCGCACCGCTGGGCAACCCCCAGCAGATCGTCGCCGGCACCCCGCCGGACGGCATCGGCGGCGAGGTCTTCACCCGGCTCCGGCAGGCCGGGATCGACGGCACGCATCCTCGGCTGGCCTACCACGAGTGGTCGGCCCCAGAGGACGTCGACCTGGACGATCGGCAGGCATGGACCGCGGCGAACCCGTCGCTGGGGATCCGCCTGCAGATGTCGGTCGTCGAGGACGAGCGCGCTGCGATGGACGACGAGACGTTCTCCCGGGAGCGGCTCGGCATCTGGAACGCCGGCAACTCCAACGCGCCGATCGACCCGCAGTCCTGGGCGGCGGTCGCTGACACCGACTCGCAGATCGCCGGGCGGCCGGTCGCTGCGATCGACGTCGCGCCGGACAACCGGACCGGGTCGGTCAGTGTGGCCGGCCGCCGGGCCGATGGACTGGTGCACGGCGAGCTCGTCGAGAACCGCGCCGGCTGCGGCTGGATCGTCGACTACATGAAGGCGATGCACCGCAAGCACCCGCTCAAGGTGGTGCGGGTGCAGGGCGGCAACGCCCCCTCCTCGCCGCTGATCGAACCGCTCAAGGCCGCCGGCCTGCCGGTGGAGGTCACCGGCCCCAGTGACGCCGGGACGGCCTGCGCGGGCCTGTACGCGGCGGTCATGGACCGTTCGTTCCGCCACCTGGACCAGCCCGTGGTGAACGCGGCCCTGGCGGACGCCCGCAAGCGGGCACTCGGCACGGAGGGGCTGTGGGTGTGGAACCGGAAGAACACCGCGGTGGACATCACCCCGGTGATCGCCCTGACGTTGGCGGTGGCTGCGGTGGACGCGGCACCGCCCCCGCCGAAGGCGCGGATCTCGAACCAGATGTACGGCTTCAACTGATCAGGGGGTGAACGGCATGGACAAGCTCGACCCGAGGGTGGAGAAGGGCCTGGCGAAACTGCTGGACACCCGCCCGGTGTTCGACGAGCGGCGCAGGGCCTACGCGGGCGAGCACGACTTGCCGTTCGCGCCGCAGGGCGCCTCCGCCGAGTACATGGAGCTGCGCAAGATGGCCGCGCTGCCGCTGGTGCGTCTCGCGGTCCGCACGGCCTCTCAGCGGCTCCGCTCGACCGGGGTGCGCACTTCGGCTGGGGAGGAGTTCGATCGGGGCCTGTGGCGCGTGTGGGCGGCCAACAGGATGCGGTCGCGCGCCCGGATCCCCTACGTGGACGGTCTGCGGCATGATCGCGGCATCGTGGCGGTGTGGCCGAACCCGCGCCGACCCGAGCAGCCGGTCGTCCGGCCGGAGTCGCCGGAGTCGGTGTGGGTCGAGCCGGACCCTGCGGACCCGTTCTCGTCGATCTGGGCGATCAAGCGGTGGACCGAGGCCGACGCCCGCGGCCGCCCGACGGTGGTCGTGGTGCTGTACACGGCCAAGGAGTGGATCAAGTTCTCCGGCAGCGGTGACCGTCAGCTCGAGCGGGTCGACGGCGGCACCAACCCGCTGGGGGCGGTGCCGTTCGTCACCTACGTCCCGGAGATCGACTCCCTCGCGGAGGGCACCTCGTACGTCGATGCGCTGATGCCGGCGCAGCGGGCCGTGGACACCATGCGGTTCAACGTGCTGCTCGCCGCGCAGTTCGCGGCGTTCCGGCAGCGCATCGCCACCGGCTACGACCCCGTGGTCCGGGATGACAACGGCGCCCCGGTCCCGATGACCGATTCGGACGGAGAGCCGATCCTCGACGAGCACGGCCAGGCCGTGGCGATGATCAAGAGCCCCGGCAAGGTCGGGGTCGACCGGATGCTCGTATTCCCCGGCGTGGACACCAAGGTGTTCGACCTGGCGGAGTCGAACCTGTCCAACTACATCACCGTGCTCGAGCACCTGATCGCCACCTTCGCCTCCACGGCGCAGGTGCCGCCTCAGTACCTCGTCGGCGACTTCAAGAACGTCTCCGGCGACCTCATGCTCGCCACCGAGGCCACCCTGACCTCGTTCGTGGACGATCTGCAGACCTCCTACGGCGAGTCCGACAAGGAGGTGTTCCGGCTGATCGACATCGCGCGCGGCGGCGACGGAACCCGCTGCGACGACCTCGAGGTGGACTGGGCACCGTCCGCGCCGGAGGACGCCCAGCAGGTGGCCTCCGCGGCGGCGCAGATGGTGCCGAACGGGGCGCCGCTGCAGATGTTCCTCGAGCGGATGCCGGGCGCGAACCCGCGCACGGTGGAGCGGTGGATGAAGATGGCCGCCGACGAGCTGCAGCGCGCCCTCGGCGGCGACTTCGCGGCGGCCGTCGGCGAGAAGCCCCCGGTCGGCGAGGGCCTGGAGGGCCTGTCATGACACCTCTTGCCCTTGCTGGCGAGTTCTACCGGGCGCAGGCGCGGCGGGACCGGCGCGCGGCGAACGCCGTGCAGGCCCTCTGGCGGTCCGCGGACCCGATGGACCTGTCCGGTTGGTTCGATGGGCACGCCGACGAGCTCGTGGTGGCGATCCTCGCCGCGCAGGAGGCCAACGCCGCAGAGGCGCAGGACTACCTTGAGGCGCAGGTGGCCGAGCAGGACGCGGCGGCCCCCGAGGCGCTGATCGACCCGGTCGCGTTCACCACCCCGGCCGACGCGGCCCGGTCGATGGCCTACTCGTCGTCGGTGCTCACCGCGAAGACGGCGATCGCCTCCGGGGTGCCGGCGGCGGTCGCCACGAAGTGGGCCACCAAACGGCTTGTCGGGCTGGCGGCCACGATGGCCGCCGACGCGGGCCGCGAGGCCACCCAGGCCGGGATGACCTCGGCCCGCATGGACGGCTGGGTGCGGATGCTGCAGCTGCCCTCCTGTGACCGGTGTGTGGTTCAGGCCGGCAAGTGGTTCGCCTGGAACACCGGCTTTCAGCGTCACCCGGGCTGCGACTGCGTCCACGTCCCCGTCGACAAGCGGCGCGACGCCCCCGACGCCGCGATCGACCCGGCCGCCGCGGTCCGCGCCGGGCAGGTCAAGGGCCTGTCCATGGCCGACCGGCAGGCGATCCTCGACGGCGCAGACCCCTCGCAGGTGATCAACGCCAAGCGCGGCATGGGCACAGCCAACGTGTTCGGCCGCGACGTGAAGATCACCAGCGAGGGCACGACCCGACGCGGCCTGTACGGCGGCTACCAGCGCGCCGCGGACGGCACGCTGACCCGACGCCCGGACGCTGGCTACCTGCGCGCCCGGTCCGCGGCCGGTCAGCTCGAGCGGTACCGGCGGCTGCAGGCTCCGCGCCTCGCGCCGTCGGAGTGCTACCGGCTGGCCGACGGCAACCAGGAGGAGGCCCTGCGGCTGCTGCTGCGCAACGGTTACCTCACCCCCGGCCTGCCCGCGTCGCAGGCCGCCTAAGACTCCCCCGCCGCTCACAGGGCGGGGTGTGCGTGACCGCTGCGCTCTCAGCGGGTGGAAGGGCATCTGATGCCGAAGAAGATCAACCGGCCGTGGCTCCCGGCCGCCGCCGTGGAGCAGTCCCTGCGTCCGATGATGCACCGCATCCCACCCGGGGTGAGGTTCATCGAGGGCGGCGAACAGGGCGGCAACGAACCCGGCGCCGATGGCGGCGAGGGCGGAGACAGTGGCGAGCCCGGCGAGGGCGCTGGCAAGGAGGGCGAGAACGGAAAGACGTTCACGCAGGCCGAGCTGGAACGCATCATCGCGGGCCGACTGGCGAAGTTCTCCGACTACGACGAGCTCAAGGCCGAACGCGACCGACTGCGCGACGCCACGGCGACCGAGCAAGAGAAGGCCGTCGAGGCAGCCCGCAAGGAAGCCGCGGAGGAAGCGACCAAGGGCGCCGACACTCGGCTCAAGCGGGCGGAGTCCCGAGCACTGGCTGCAGAGCTGGGGTTCCACGACCCGTCCGAGGCGCACGTGTTCATCGACCTCGAGCAGGTGCCCATGGTCGACGGTGACGTCGACACCAAGGCACTACGACAGACCCTCTCCGAGGCAGCGGAAAAGCGACCGTACCTCCTCAAGGACCCGGGCCGAGAGGCTGGGGACGTGGGGATCGGCCGCAAGGGCTCCACGCCCGAACCCGAGCCCGGAGTGGCCCGAATGGAGTCCGCGTTCGACGCGGCCTTCGGCAAGAAGTAACCGAGCCGCCACCGGCGGCACCACATGAAAGGAGACAGCAGTGGCTGTCACTCTCGCACAGGCTGCCGCCGTCGAGCCCGATCCGGTTCGTCGCGGCGCGATCGAGACCATGCACCAGGTCTCGAACGTCTTCGACCGGCTCCCCATCGAGCCGATCACCGGCAACGCCTACTCGTACGACACCGAGGGCGCCCTGCCCGGTACCGGTTTCCGTACGGTCAACGAGGCCTACACCGAGTCGACCGGCGTCATCAACATGGACACCGAGCGGCTGGTCATCCTCGGCGGCGACGCCGACGTCGACAAGTTCCTCGAGACCACGATGGGCTCGTCCCGCGGCTCGCTCATGGCGCAGCAGGTCAAGATGAAGCTGACCTCCGCGCACTCGACCTTCGTCGACGCCATGTTCAACGGCGACGCCCAGGTCGACTCGAAGTCATTCGAGGGTCTGCGCAAGCGCCTCGTCGGCGCCCAGGTGATCGACTCCGCCGCCCCCGCCAACAGCGAGGGGTTCCTCGATGAGCTCGACGCCCTGTTCGGTCAGGTCGCCGGCGGCTCCCCCGACGCGGTCTACGCGCCCAAGGAGCTGATCGCCAAGCTCAAGTCCCTGGGCCGCAAGATCGGTGGCGCGGACTACATCAACTCCGAGATCACCGGCAAGCGCGAGTTCACCTGGAACGGTGTCCCGTTTCTCGACCCGGGCAACCACTGGTCGGGGCGCCGGATCCTCGGCTACGACGCCACCAACGGCTCGGACGTGTACGCGGTGAAGTTCGCCTCGAACTTCAACGAGCACGGCGTCATGGGCATCTCCAACGGCGGCCTGCAGGCCTACGCCCTTGGCGAGCTGCAGGAGAAGCCCGCCTACCGCACCCGCATCGACTTCTACTGCGGCTTCGTCGCGCAGGGCGGCCAGGCGGCCGCCCGCCTGCGCGCCGTGAAGCCGGCCTGACCCGAGAGAGGACTGATCTGACATGGCAGGACGCACCCGCGCCCCCAAGACCACCAACCTCACCGACGACACCACGGTCGACGCACCGCAGTCGACCGATGCAGGTGACGCCCCGGCAGACACCTACGACGCCTCGGAGCGGGTCTCCTCGACCGCCCCGGACAAGGCGACCGCGGCGGCCGCCGGCCACCAGTCGGTCAACGCCGTCCAGGTGACCGGCACCGTGCCGGACACCACCCCGACGGGCACCCGCACCGAGACCTACACCCAGGTGCAGCCCGACGGGACCGAGGTGACGGTGACGCACAACTACGACACCGGCGAGACGACCGTCGCGCCCGTCGCGCCCTGATAGCGGGGAGGGACGTAGATGAGCACGATCATCGGAGTGGACGATCTGCGTTCCTCCCTGCCTGGTAAGTCCGAGAACGAGCTGCAGCAGATCGCGGACGAGGCGGAGGCCCTGGCCGCCGCCTACGCGCCGTGCCTGTTCGCTGCGTCGTTCGATCCCCTGGATCCGGTCAACGCGCAGCGGGTGGCCAGCTTCAAGGCGATCCTGCGGCGGGCGGTCGCCTACGACACGGCGGCCGGCCACGGGGCGGTGACGACGACCTCGGTGCGGGCTGATGCCTTCTCCAAGGATCAGCAGATCGACACCAGGCAGCGGCAGTCGGGGATGCTGTTCTCCCCGATGCAGGTCGAGGCGCTGCGCAAGCTGTGCCCACCGAAGGTGCGGGACCTGGGCTCGTACTCGGTGCCTCTGGGGATGCCGGGGCTGTGATGGCCGAGGTGTCGATGGAGGAGGACCTGCCGCTGACGGTGGAGGTCACGAGAATCACGGTCACCCAGTCGTGGGAGGAAGACAGGCTCGGCAACAAGGTGCCTATCGAGGTCCGCGAGGACGTGCCGGTGCTGGTCCACTCGTGGCGGATCGTCTCCTCCGATGAGCCGATCCTCGCAGGGCACGAGCGGCTGACGGTCGACGCGCGGATGATCACCGCGGTCGGCGAGTTCTCGCCGTCCGACAAGGTCGAACTGCCCGGCATCGTCGACCAGGCCGGAGACCCCGTCACGTTCGAGGTCATCGGCCGGGCGGTCAACGTCGATCACAACCCGTGGCTGCACGTGGGCCGCGAGATCGTCAACCTCAAGGAGGTGTCCGGATGATCCGAGTGACGCACTCGTTCTCCAAGGAACCGGAGGTCTTTGACACCACTGCGTTCGGTGTCAAAGAAAGGGTCCTGCACATCTACGACCCCTCCGGGACGTTCGTCACCAACCTGTTCAACGATGGGTACTGGGCAGCCGTTGAGGCTATCCCGGAGGCGCAACGTGGCTCGCTCTAGCGTTCGTCTCAAGTGGAACCCTGACGCCCTCTACCAGCTGCGCTCCGCACCAGGCGTGACGGCCAAGCTCGACTCGATGGCCGCGGCCCACGCGGCCCGGGCCGGGCCCGGCTACTCCTGGTCCTCCCAGCAGGGCGCACGGCGACCGCAGGGCCGCTGGCGGGCGATCGTCTACCCCGACTCGTGGATGGCGGTGCGTGACAACGCGGCGAACAACACATTGCTGCGGACGATGGGAGGTGGCGGCTAGTGGCCAACCCTGTCCCGCCGTCCGGGGCGCTAGTGGCGACACAGGCTCTGCGCGAGCATCTCGACGAGCTGATGGGGCGGGCGATCCACGTCGGCACCCACAAGCCCGTCGAGAAACTCTCGGAGTTCATCGTCGTCTCCCGCATCGGCGGCGGCCGCGAAACCTTCGCGACCACCGCCCCCCGATTCCTCGTCGAGTGCTACCACACCGGCGAGATCGAGGCCGAGGAGCTGGCCCTGGCCGCCGAGCACGCGCTGCGCTCGGCGGTGGGCCGCACGTACTCCGGTGGGGTCATCACCCACTGGACCGGGGACGACAACCTCGTCCACTTCCCTGACCCGAGCTCGAGCCACGTCCGGTTCCAGTTCTCCGGCGCACTCGGTGTCGGAACCCGCTAGACCCACAACTTCATATCCCTTCTAGGCCCGGTGCGAACGATGCTCTGGAAGGGGCAATCCAATGGCAGTCGACGTGCTCAATGCGTTCGTCGGGCATCCCCCGATGGACTACGGCGTGTTCTTCCGCGCCCCGATCGGGACGGAACTCCCGACCGACACTCTCGGCGTTCTCGACCCCGCGTTCGAGGACCACGGCGCGGTCGGTGAGGGTGGTCTGACGATCGCCCAGAACCGCTCCTCGAGCGACATCCGCATGATGGGCGGCGGTGTGTTCATCGACGTCCAGGAGTCCTACGACGAGACTCTGACCATCACCCTCCTCGAGGACGACAACGACGCGGTGCTCAAGACCGCGTTCGGTGACGCCAATGTGGAGGTCACCCCGGCCACCACGACCGACGGTACGAAGCGGGTCATCTACCACACCTCCGACCCGCTGCCGCTGTCGTCGTTCCTGGTGCGGACCGCCTACGGCGACAAGAACAAGCTGTACGTCGTCGAGCGGGGCCGCGTGGCCACGGTCGCGGAGGTCACCGAGCAGCACACCAACGTCACCTCCCGTCAGCTGACGATCAAGACGTTCCGGCCGGTGACCCTGTCGCTCAAGGGCGGCAACGTCGTCGAGTACCGCGACGACGGCCGCCCGGACCCGGACGCCGTCTAACCAGTCTCACCCGGCGGGGTTTCGATACCCCTTCGCACCGGGCCGCCCCGCCGGGTGGGCCTAGCAGGCCCGGTGCGCACTCACCTGTTCCACAACTACTGATTGGCCTGGTGCGATGACCATCAATCTTGTTCCCGTAGACGACCCCCGCACGAAAATCGAGGTCCACCTGCCGTACCGGCAGAAGAACGGCCACGTGAAGGATGTCGAGTTCTTCCTGCCGAAGATGGACTACATCGACCGCGACGTCATGGACGACTACCGCAAGTGGGTGCGCAAGACGCGCGAGGAGCGCGACGCCGCCCGCAAAGCCGCGCTCGTGCAGATCCGATCCGGCAAGCCGGACGTCGAGCTGCCCGAGCCCCTGGGCGACCTGGAGACCTTGTCCGAGCTGTGCCGCCGACTGGTCCCCGACGTGTGGGACAAGTACCTGGCCGAGCAGGCAAACGGGGTGAAGATCCAGCTGTTCAGCGAGTGGACCGAGCAGTCCAAGGTGAAGGTGGGGGAATCTTCGGCCTCCTCGACCTCCTCGGACGCCAAGGAGTAGAGGCCGCCCTGACCTTCGACTGCCTCGACCGCGGTATCCGCCTCGACTGGCTGTCGTGGCACGAGCTGCTGTCGATGGTCGTCCACCTGCCGCCGTCGTCGCGGTTCAAGACGACCTACGACCCGGACGGGTCGATCGCCCCACCGCCGGACAAGCCGGCCCTCACCGCCTCTGAGATCCGCGAGCGGATCAATGCGCGCTTCACGAGGAAGGAGTCAGCATGACCGAGCTGGCCACCGGCTACATCTCCCTCGTCGTGGAGACGTCCAAAATCCCCGCCCAGGTGGGGCAGGCGATGAAGGGCGTCGAGGCCCAGGCAGACAAGACCGGCAAGTCGATGGGCGGCAAGATCGCCTCCGGTCTGGGTGGGGCGCTCAAGGTCGGCGCCGGCGCGGCGGGTGGCGCGGCCGGCGGCACCCTCGGGGCGGCGATCACCAAGGGCAGCGGGCGCCTGTCGGGGGTCGAGAACGCC
>CALMIW010000110.1 GCA_937864275.1 uncultured Dehalococcoidia bacterium | reverse complement strand
ATCTGCCCTGCGGGCTCGCCTTGACGGGAGCAGAAGCCGATGGGGCGAGCCGGGCGTTCATCGCAGCCCTGGGCCGCTAAACACCGGACCTCTGGGAGGTCTCTGTCCGCGACAGGCGGAATGACGAAAGCCTGCAGGCTCTGCCTGCAGGCTTTCGTGGTGTCTCCTTGGGAAGGGCACTCAGGCGCTGGCAGCCGCGAGTTTCCGTGGGCGGAGCGTGGCATCGAGTGCGCCGGCATCCTGCTGTCGCTTCAGTTCGTGCAGGCGAACGTAGCGGCTGTTCAGGTCCGCCTGGGTGGTTCCCTGGGCCTCGTAGGCGGCGCGCAGTTCCTCGATGCCCGCGGCAACGGTCCACTGCGGCACGAAGCCGGGGACGTGGCGGCGGATCTTCTCAAAGCTCACCCGGTAGGAACGGGAGTCCTTGCCGCCGGTCCCGAACGTCACGTCTGAGCCGGGCACGCCCGCGCGCACCAATTCCGCCAGCTCGCGCACGGTGAAGTTCTCGTCGGTCCGGCCCACGTTGAAGGCTTCCCCGCGCACGGCGTCCTCGGGGGCTTCGAGTGCAGCCAGGAACGCCCCGCTGATGTCGCCGATGTGGACGAGGGGCCGTAGTGCGCTGCCATCGCTCTTCACCACGATGGTTCCCGTAGTCACGGCGGCTCCGACGAAGTCATTCAGGACGAGGTCGGACCGCAGGCAGGGGGAGACGCCGTAGGCAGTCGCGTTGCGCAGGAAGACGGGACAGAACGTACTGTCCGCCATGTTCACAAGCTCCGCTTCGACCCAGACTTTCGATTCGCCGTACGGCGTCACGGGGGCCAGCGGTGCCTCTTCGGTCACGAGTTCGTCGCCGGCGGACCCGTAGACGCTGCACGACGACGAGTAGAGGAAGCGCCGAACGCCGGCGGCCCTGGCGAACTCAGCCAGCCGGACCGAGGCCTTGTGGTTGATGTCGTAGGTGAGTGCCGGGTCGAGACTGCCCAGGGGGTCGTTCGAGAGCGCGGCTAGGTGGATAACGGCATCGAAGCCAGCGAGATGCTCGGCTTGAACATCACGCAGGTCAACGGTCAGCGTCGGGTAGTCCGCCGGAGCGACAGTGAACGTGGAGTTGGCGAAAAGGTTGGTGTCGAGGCCGGTTACCTCATGCCCCGCCGACTGCAAGAGCGGCGCCATAACCGCTCCGATGTAGCCGTTGTTTCCCGTTAGCAGCACTTTCACTCGCAACGTTTCCTTTCATTTCCCAGGGGGCCTCGCCCGAGGCCCAGAGTTCTTCGAGCATCAACTTGTCTCGCAAGGTGTCCATGCACTGCCAGAAGGCGTCGTGCTTGTAGGCCATGAGCTGACCGTCGGCGGCAAGCTTGGCCAGCGGGCCGGCTTCCCACGACGTGTCGTCGCCCTCGATGTAGTCGAGGACCGCGGGTTCCAACACGAAGAACCCGCCGTTGATCCATCCTTCGGAGGCTTGCGGCTTCTCCGAAAAGTCGGCTACTCGGTCGCCCTCGAACTCGATACGTCCGAACCTGGCGGGAGGGCGTACGGCGGTCAACGTCGCCATGCGGCCGTGACGCCGGTGAAACGCCAGGAGCGCGGTCAGGTCGACATCACAGAGGCCGTCGCCGTAGGTCAGCATGAAGGTGCCGCTGCCGAGATGATCGCGGAGGCGCTTGACGCGGCCGCCCGTCAGGGTGTCGAGGCCGGTGTCGATGAGGGAGACATTCCAGTCCATCGCTTTTCCGCGATGCTGAAACACGGAGCCGTTGCGGAAGTTGACCGTGACGTCGCAGGTCAGCGAGGCGTAGTCCACCATCCACTTCTTGATGAAGTCGCCTTTGTAGCCCAGCGCGATGGCGAAGTCGTCGAAGCCGTAGGCCTCGTAGTACTTCATGATGTGCCAGAGGATCGGCTTGCCGCCGATCTCGACCATGGGCTTCGGCCTGACGTCGGTCTCCTCCGCAAGGCGCGTGCCACGGCCGCCGGCAAGAATCGCAACTTTCACGGTCCGTCCTCTCGGCAGTAGCCGGACTGATCGCAAGCTAGAAGTGGCCGGTAGTGTTGGGGTTGAGCATGTGGAAGCGCTCCAGGCTCGGCGAGACTCTCTACCGGTACGTCCGGATGACCTTCGCCGGTTGCCCCCCAGCGATTGACCAGGGCGGGATGTCGCGAGTTACCACTGACCCTGCGCCGACGATCGCCCCGTCGCCGATGGTCACGCCCTTGAGGACGATCACCCGCGCCCCGAGCCAGACGTCATCGCCAATCGCGACCGGAGCCACCATCGGACCTCCGCCCGGGACTTCATGTTCGTCGCTATCCGTGATCAGCACGTCATAGGCAATCTTGCATCGCTCCCCGATGGCCACGCGTTCATGGCAGATGACTGTTGCTCCGCGATTCAGGTACGTGCCTTTGCCGATGGTGAGCCTCGCCCGTGGGGCGATATTCAGCCGAGTCGCGGGCCAGAGGATGACGGTAGACACCTCCAGCCTCCCCCGGTTCCTGATGGACGGAGCCGGCATGCCGCCGGTCCAGACGATCACTCCCGCCCGGGTGAAGTGGCGGCGCAGGGGGGACCCGCCCAGCAGTGGCCCCAGCCCGTATCGCTGGATGGCGGCGCGCAAACGCGTCGGTTGCTCAGGCACTCGAAGACCCATCCTCAAGAGGCTCTGTCACGTCGAGCCGGTTTGGCAAGCCCGGCGTTCCGCCGGGTCAACCCAGACTCAACGGACGAGTGGCTTGCTTGTTCCAACGTTAAGTCCTCGGAGTCCCCGTGTCGTTTTCGTTTGTGATGGTGGGGGAGGAATCTCTCACCCAGGAATGCGCAGCACTGCTGACCGCGCGGGGACATACCCTCGCCGCGATCGTCACTGACAACCAGTCCCTGGCAGATTGGGCGGCCGGAAAGGGCGCGCCGGTCTTGAGTACCGGGAGGATGCGCGGACTGGCGGAGGTGGGTCCGTTCGACTACCTCCTCAGCGTCGTCAACCTGCGGATGATTTCGCCCGAGATCCTGGAACTGCCTCGAGTTGCTTCGATCAATTTCCACGACGGTCCGCTGCCCCGGCACGCGGGCCTGAACGCGCCCGTGTGGGCACTTCTCGCCGGCGACACGTCCTACGGCGTCACCTGGCACCTCATGACCGCGGAGCCCGACAGGGGCCACATCCTCGAACAGGAGCGGTTCACCATCGATCCCGGGGAGACGGCGGTCTCGCTGAACACGCGCTGTTTCGAAGCGGGAATCCGTTCTTTCGAGCGCCTCGTAGCGTTGCTCGAATCCGGCCGAGTCGAAGGCGCCCCGCAGGACTTCGCGACGCGCACGTACCATCACCGGGACGACCGACCGACTCTTGGTGGGCTGCTGCAGTTCGATCTGGACGCCGTCGAGATCGTCCGCACGGTCCGCGCGTTGGACTTCGGCGGCTATCGCAACCCCATCACTGTGGCGAAGCTTCTTGGACCCGACGGCGTGGTGGCCGTCGGCGCCGCACGGCCCGCGGACACTGACGATGGAGCGGAACCGGGAACCGTGCTGACTGCTGATGGTGAGGAAATCGTCATCGGCGTGAAGGCTGGCGCGGTTGCGCTCTCCGGCTTCCGCTGCCTGGGCGGTTCGCCGCTTTCGGCATCCGAGGCGTTGAACCGCGCAGGGCTCGTCGTGGGTTCCATAGCGCCTGCGCTGGCGCGTGCGTTCCGTGACGCAATCGAGGGCCTCGTTCGCCGCAGTGCCGGATATGAACCCAAGGCCGTCGAGGTGCTGGAACACGCCCCGTTCCCTGAATTGCCGTTGCTTCGGCCGGCCCCGGGGGCGAGCGCGGGAATGCAGTCTCGCCGGAGCAGCGTGTGCGTGACGGACGGTGCGCGCCTGGTCGCAGCGTTCGGGCGATCCCTGTCCCTCCTCGCGGGTCGCGACGTTCGCTTCGACCTCGTTGCCCCGTCGACGGTGCCTGTCCCGGCTGCCGCCGCGTCGCTGTTCACTGAAGTGATCCCCGTCGCAATACCGGCATCGAGCGGCGACCCGGTCAAGATAGCCAACCGCGCGATTAGCGCCGGTCCAATCTCTTCCGACATCGCCGCGCGGAACATCCGCACCGCCCAGGGCGGTGACAGCGTCGCCCTCGTGATCGACCGCCCAGTTCCTGTCGGCCACAAGGCGGGTCTCGTCCTGCGTGTCGATTCGGCGAGCGGCGAAACGGCCTGGTCGTACGACAGCGAGCGCTTCAGCCGCGATGACCTGGCGGCACTGGATGCGGTCCTGTCTCACCAGTTGTCATTGCTGGACGGCGGCACGCCTGGAGGGGGGCCGTTCGTGAGCGAAGGCTCCGCCAACCAGCTGAGGACCTTCAATGAGACGCATCAGTCGTTCTCGACTACCTCCACCATCGCCGAGGCGTTTGAGGCTGCCGTCGACCGGCACCCGCAACGGGTCGCGGTGACGGGTGGCGGCGTCGAGTACACCTATGCCCAGTTGAACTCCCGAGCCAACGCCCTCGCCGCCCGTCTTCGTCACCTGGGAGTTCAGCCGGACGCGCTCGTTGCCGTCCACCTCGAGCGCTCGGTCGATGTCGTGACCGCGCTCCTCGGGATCCACAAGGCTGGTGGCGCATACGTCCCGGTCGACCCGTCGTATCCGGAAGCCCGCAAGCGGCTCATGATCGAGGATTCCAGGGCGTCCATCGTGGTCACGAGCGCCGCCCTGGCGCGCGAGGTCTCGGCTACGGGGCTGCGGATCCTCATCCTGGAGCAGGAACTGGCCGCCGCCCCCGCCGCGCCGAATCTTCCGTCGCTCGCGACTGGTGACTCCCTCGCCTACGTGATCTACACGTCGGGATCGACCGGCCGCCCGAAGGGCGTGATGGTCGAACATCGCAACGTCCTCAACTTTTTCGCTGGGATGGACGAGCGGATCGGCACCGATCCTGGCGTATGGCTGGCAGTCACGAGCATCTCGTTCGACATTTCGGTCCTCGAGTTGCTGTGGACCGTCACGCGTGGTTTCACCGTCGTGATCGACGCGGCGAAGCCGACCGGCGCACCGGCCCGGCCATCGTTCAGCCTCTTCTTCTTCTCCAGCGAGGGCGGCACCGGCCAGGGCGCGTATGACCTTGTCCTGCGCGCCTCGAAGTTCGCCGACGAACGGGGATTCGAAGCTGTTTGGACGCCCGAGCGTCACTTCCATTCGTTCGGCGGGGCCTTCCCGAACCCGTCGGTGATGAGCGCCGCGATCGCCTCCTGCACTTCGCGGGTGCAGATTCGCTCAGGCAGCTGCGTCCTCCCACTGCACTCCCCGATCCGCGTGGCCGAGGAGTGGTCGGTTGTCGATAACATCTCGAACGGGCGCGTCGGAGTCTCGTTCGCCGCGGGCTGGCAGCCGGACGACTTCGTCCTTCGGCCCGAGAGCTTCGGCCAGGCCCGAGACGTGATGGAGCGCGAGATCCCTGTGGTGCAGGCGCTTTGGCGCGGCGAGAGCCAGGCGTTCCCGGGCCCGCAAGGTCGAGAGGTGCAGGTGCGCACGCTGCCTCGGCCGGTCCAGAGGGAACTGCCAACCTGGATTACTTCGGCCGGCGACCCCGAAACGTTCCGCCTGGCCGGTCGCATGGGCGCGAACATTCTGACGCACCTGCTCGGACAGTCAGTCGAGGCAGTGGCAGAGCGCGTCAGGGTCTATCGCGAAGCCTGGGACGCTGCCGGGCACCCTGGCTCAGGCCAGGTCACCATGATGCTGCACACCTTCATCGGCGCGGACGACGACGAGGTGAAGGACATCGTGCGCGAACCGATGATCGGCTACCTGGGAAGCTCGGTTGGCCTCATCAAGCAGTTCGCCAGTACGTTCCCAGCGTTCAAGAACCTGCCGCAGGGTGACGACCCGAACGAGCTCCTTGCCTCGCTCTCGAAGTCCGAGATGCGGGAACTGCTGGAAGTCGCCTTCGAACGCTATTACGAGACCAGCGGCCTCTTCGGCACTCCAGCGCGCGCGGCCGAGATGGTTGCGCGGCTGAAGGAAGCCGGCGTCGACGAGGTCGCCTGCCTCGTTGACTTCGGGGTCCCTTCCCAGCAGGTTTTCGAAGGCCTCGAACGCCTGGCGGAGTTCAAGGGCGCTCTCGGCGGCGGCCCGGAATCTGGCGACGAGCGTCTCTCAGCGGGAGACTTGATTCGCAAGCACAGGGTGACGCATCTGCAGTGCACTCCGTCCATGGCGTCGATGTTTATCGCCGACCCGGAGACGCGCTCGGCGTTCGCGAGCCTGGATGTTCTCATGGTCGGCGGAGAGGCACTCCCCGGTGACCTGGCGACCAGTC
>CALMIW010000109.1 GCA_937864275.1 uncultured Dehalococcoidia bacterium | reverse complement strand
TGACGACGACCTTGCCTTCGAACCTGCGTTCCATTGACGCGACCCCTATTTCTGGATTGCCGGCGCAACGGTAGCAGCCGCCGGCGAAACTGCGTGGGACTGCTTGCCCCGGAGGGAGGAAGCGACGATCGCGAGGCTGGAGGCCAGCGCCGCCGCCAGGAACGCCATCCGCACCCCGTCGAGGATCGCGTCGGCCGGTAGGTCCGCCACCTTTGCCGCCGTGAACCCGGCCGATGCGCTGGCAACGCCGACGAGGATGGCGCTCGCCATCGCCAGTCCGCTGGCGTTGCCGATGTTGCGGGCCGTGGCAACGCTCGCCGATGCCGTGCCCAGCCGCTCCTTCGGCACGCTCCCCATGATCGCCGAGCTGTTCGGCGACATGAAGATCGACGTCCCCACACCGATGACCGCGAGCCGGGCCATCACCAGCGCGATCGGCGTGTTCGCTTCGATCGTCGCCATCAGCAACAGCCCGATGGAGACCAGGATGATGCCGAGCGTCGTCTGGTGGCGGAAGCCGTAGCGGTCCGAGACCCGGCCGCTCACGGGCGAAAGCAAGAGCATCATGCAGGGCACCGTGGCGATGACCAGGCCGGTCTGGCCGGTCGAATAGCCGCGCACCTGCTGCAGGTAGAACGGCATCAGGAACGTAACCGCCGATTGCCCGGCGAAGTTCAATGCCAGGCTCGAAACGCCCACGGCGTAGGAACGTACCTTGAAGAGCCCGAGCGCCACCACCGGGCTCGCGGCCCGCGCCTCGACGCGGAGGAAGGCGGCCAGCATGCACGCCGAAAACGTGAAGAGGCCGAGGATCACCGGCGAGCTCCATCCCCACGACGTTCCCCGGTTCACCGCGAGCAGCGCCGTCGACAGGGTCGCGAACAGGGTTATCGCTCCCGGGACATCGATTTTCCGGTTGCCCGGCGCCGCCGAGCCGGTGGAGGGCCGGATGAACAGGAACGCCAGCGTCATCGCCATCAGGCCGATGGGGACGCGCAGGTAGAAGATGGCATGCCAACTCAGCGCCTGGAGGATCAGCCCTCCAACGATCGGACCCGTCATCAGTCCGGCGCCGACCACCGACCCCGTGGTCCCGAGCGCCTGGCCGCGCTGCTCGGGCGGGAAGGCTTCGGTCACGATCGCGTTGCCGTTGGCGATGGCCAGCGCCACGCCGATCGCCTGGAAGAACCGGAAGGCGATGAGCTGTTCAACCGTCTGGGCGAAGCTGGCGACCAGCATCCCAATCGTGAAGATGATCCAGCCGGTGATGTAGACGCGCTTGCGCCCGTACAGGTCGCCGATCCGCCCGGCGGTGAGCGTGATGCCTGTGACCATCAGGCTCGAAGCCAGCGCCACCCACACGACCGTATCCGGCGGCTTGTCGAACTCATCGGAAAGCGTCGGCAGGGCGACGTTCACGATGCTGAAGTCCATCGTCGCCATGAACGTGCCGAAGCAAACGGCGATGAGGCAGCGCCACTTGTATTCCATCCCGCCGGAATCTACGGCAGCAGGATGGAAGCGGAAAGTGCGTGCCGGGCCGCTACGTCGCGGCGTGCGCCCAGAGGAGCTCCCACAGCCGCACGGGCTCGTCCAGGCCGGTCAACGGGGCATGCCCGCGGTCGGCGAAAGCGAAACTCTTGCCCGCGGCCAACTCGCGCACCACGTTCGCGACGAGCACCTGGCCGCCCTCTGCCCGGGCCGCGATCGCCTCGGCCGCCTTCACCGCCGCGCCGTGCAGCTCGTCGCCCTCGCGGATGGGCTCGCCCGCGTTGATACCAACGCGCACCCGCAGTTCTACGGGCAGCTCCGCGCTGGCATCGGCGAGCGCCCGCTGCAACTCCGCCGCGCACTCCAGCGCGTCCTGGGCAGTGGCGAACCGGACGAGGAAGCCATCTCCCCGCGCGAGCACCTCGGTCCCGCGGTGCGCCACCAGTGCCTCTCGCGTGACCCGTTCGTGCTCCCGCAACACGGCCCGCCCGCGCTCGTCGCCCAGCTGCTGGATGATCGCCGTGTGTCCCTCAATGTCGGTGTACAGCATCGTGTGGAATCCGGAGAGCGCACCCTGCCTCTCGCCCGGGCCGCCTGCCA
This sequence comes from uncultured Dehalococcoidia bacterium, assembly GCA_937864275.1. Lineage (GTDB taxonomy): Bacteria > Chloroflexota > Dehalococcoidia > Tepidiformales > Tepidiformaceae > Amarobacter. The sequence goes on along the minus strand of CALMIW010000109.1, from coordinate 1,602 downwards.
GCAGGAACTCCCGGAAGGCCGCCGCGATTTTCGGCGCATCGGAGACGACGAAGAGCAGCGAAGAGCCGGGGAACGGGAGAAGCGAGGCCGTGCGCATCGCCGAGGCCAGGTACCGCGCCGAGACTGGCAGGGGCGAGGTCCCGCTCATCCGGTAGGCCACGAGCACCGGGCAGCGGACCGCGGCAAGGTCGGCCGAGATGTCCTCGCTGAGGAAGCCGTTCAGTACGGCTTCGTGAATCTCCGCCGACGATGACTCGCGCATGATCCGGGCCATCCGGTGGGCTGCCTCTGCCTCGTCCCAGCCGGCGACCAGGGCGTGCGCGGCAGTCTCGGTGAAGAGGCCCCAATCCGTGTGACTGACGACGCGGAGCGCCTCGAAGCTGGTCGTCCGCAACTCGTCGCTGTGTGAGACAGCGCACCAGAGAATCAGCTTGCTCACGCGGCCCGGGTTGCGGGCGGCGTAGGCGACGGCGATCGGGCCTGCCTGCACCGGGGCGATCAGCGAGAACGTGTCGGCGCCGGTCTTTTCGACGACGGCGCGCAAATCCAGGACCATCTCGTCGAGTGAGTACGCCGTCCCGGTGGCAGCCGAAAGGCCGCAGCCGCGGGCGTCGTACCGCACCAGCCGGATGCCCTCGCCGAGAGCGCGGTACCACGCGCTCCAGTCCGGGTCGCTCCACTCCAGCTGGATATGGGTGAACGGCACCGACGGCAACTGGATCACCACCGGGCCTTCGCCCAGCGTCCAGTGCGCGATGTTCGCCCCGTCGGCAGTCTGGGCGTATTGAATCCGTGGCTCCACGGTTTCCGATTGTAGCGCCCGGGAGGAAACCTACTGCGTGTTCGGCCCCTGCACGAGGACCGGACGCGTTGCATTCCGGATCACGCCTTCGGTAACGCTCCCCGCGAGCAGGTGGGAAATCCCCGAGCGGCCGTGCGTCGCCATCACGATCACGTCCGCGTCGATCTGCGCGGCAAGCTCGTTGATTGCCTCGGCCGCGTGCTCCGACCAGACTGCGTGCGTCACGCTCGCGGCCGCCGGGATCTCCTTGCTTGCCAGTTCCGCCAGCTGCGCGCGGGACTCTCGGCCCTTCCGCTCCATCGCCTCGCCGTGCGACTCGACAAGACGCGGCAAAGGAGCCGTGACATTGACCTTTCCGATGGCTGCGTTCGGCGCCTCGGAGAGGACGTGGTCCGTCCTGCCCTTCGCGGAGTGCGGGTCGTGGATTGCGGCAAGATGAATCTCGATGGCTGGCTGCAGGTCCAGCAGCCGCCGCACCGTGGTGAAAATTCGTAGAGCGTTGTCGCTGCCGTCGAGCGGTACCAGGGCTTTCATAGCGTGCCTTCCCCCAAGGGTTTGGCGTCATTGTGCGCCCGCAGGCAAGTCCCGCGAGAGCCGAACGGCCCTTAGCGGCTGTCCGAACGGGGCATTTCCTCCGCGGCGAGCCACTCACTGGCGCGAGGAGGATTCTATTCGGCAAAACACATCGTTGTGACTGTTCGGTCGAAACACTACTTGCGGCGCGATTGAGCGAGTGCTAAAACTAGTGTGAGATCGGAAGAGCGTCGTGTAGGGAAAGAGTGTAGATCTCGGTGGTCGCC
>CALMIW010000108.1 GCA_937864275.1 uncultured Dehalococcoidia bacterium | reverse complement strand
TGCTCCGGGGGGACCGAGAGGCCGGCCCGCACCCGCCGCGGGGAACGCCGCCTCACCTTCAACTACGCCAAAGCCTTCGTCGATAAGGTCACCAGCTACCTCCTGAACGGCTCCTCCATCCAGCTCGAAGGCGGCGACTCGCCCGAAGGCCGCGCCCGCGCCGCCAACGCGGAACGCGCCCTCCGCGAAGCCGCCGCCCTCAACGGTCTCGCCCAGCTCGACTACGAAACCGAACTCGATTGCGCCGTCCTCGGCGACGCCTGCTACAAGGTCACCTGGGATGCCGATGCCGGCAGCGTCCGTGTCACCGCTCCCGACGTGCAGGGCGTCTTTGCCTGGCGCGAACCGGACGACCCGTCGCGTCTTACCGCCGTCGCTTCCCAGTACCGCTTGAGTTCGCCCGCCACCCTCGTCACCGAGCACTGGACGCCGGCAGCCTTCGACCTCTGGCACGAGAACGAGCTCGTCGCCAGCGAGCCGAACCCCTATGGGTTCATTCCCTTTGTCGTCTTCCCCAACGTCCGCGAACCGAAGCAGCACTGGGGTTCGAGCGATGTGCCGCCGCTGGTGGAGCCGAACCGGGAGTTGAACCGCGCCTTCAGCCAGCTGAGCCAGATCCTTGAGCTCTCCGGCAACCCCATCGCCGTCCTCGAAGGCGTCCAGGGCTCGCAGGACATCGCCGTCGAACCCGGCGCCGTCTGGGAAGTCCCGGAAAGCGCGAAGGCCTACCTGCTCGACCTCCTCCAGGGCGGCGGCGTCGCCCTCCACCGCGACTACATCGACCTGGTCTACCGGGCCATGCACGACCTCGGCGAGTCGCCGCGCACCGCCTTCGGCCACAACCCCCAGGGCCTCTCCGGCATCGCCCTCAACACCGAACTCGACCCGATCGCGCGCAAGGTCCTCCGCAAGCAGCGCATCCGCACCGCCGTCTACGAGCGCCGCGCGGCCATGATGCTCGCCCTTCTCGCCAGGTTCGGCGGGCTCGATGCGGCCGGGCTCCGCCCCGTGATCCAGTGGGGACCGATCCTCCCCATCGACCGTTCCCGCCAGGTCGCCGACGAGCGTGCGCTGGTCGAAGCCGGGATCAGCTCCCGGTGTTCTGCCGCGTCCCGCCTCGGCTCCGACGATGCGGAGGCCGAGTGGGCACGGGTCGCCGAAGAGGCTGCGACCGCGGATCGCCGTGACTAATGTCACATTTTCGGGGCGCACGGCCGGAAGATAGTATGTTGGTATTGTCCACAAGTTAGGCATGCCTAATACTGCAAACACGCAGACCCAAACTATCGGAGTTCCTTCATGCGTCTTTTGCGCTTGCTCATCCTCCCGGCGCTCGCCGCTCTGGTCGCTTTCGCCCTCACCGCCTGCGGTAGCGACGACGACGGCGATGACGACGGCGGCTCGAGTGAGAAGCCCTCGGGCTCCATCACCGTCTACTCCGGCCGCAGCGAAGCCCTCGTCGCCCCGATCATCGCCGACTTCACGAAAGACACCGGCATCACCGTGAACGTGAAGTACGCCGGCACCGATGCCCTTGCCGCTCTCCTCGTAGAGGAAGGCAGCAAGTCCCCCGCCGACGTCTACTTCTCCCAGGACGGCGGCGCCCTTGGCGCCGTGCGCGATG